>JAYSWI010000358.1:0-4913 GCA_043718125.1 Flavobacteriales bacterium | reverse complement strand
TTGCATCTGGTGACGCTACTCAAAATGGTGTCATCATCTGGACACGTGTAAGTCCTGAGCAAGAAAAATTTTCAGTGGACGTGTCATGGTTCATTGCTCTGGACGAAGGCATGTCTCAGATCGTTTCCAACGGTGTGTTCAACACCAATGCCGATAGAGACTTTACTGTAAAAGTGGACGTTCAAAATTTACAATCCAACACGTGGTATTACTACTCTTTTGAAGCTTTAGGCTATGCAAGTATGGTTGGCCGCACCAAAACTTTAACCAATGGAGAAGACGAATTTTCAGTCGCTGTTTTTTCATGTAGCAATTATGAGAATGGCTATTTCAACGCATATAACGATGCGGCTAAAAACAATTTGATCCAAGCCGTGTTTCACTTGGGCGATTATTATTATGAATATGCAAATGGAAGCGCGTTGCCGGACAGAATACACCAGCCCGATCATGTCCTCTATAGTCTTAGCGACTATAGACTACGCCATGCGCAAACATGTACTGACCGCGATGTTCAAGAATTGAAAAGGCAAGTGCCGTGGTATGTTTTGTGGGACGATCATGAGTTTTCTGACGACTGTTGGTCAGGAGGTGCTCATGGACATAATGCAACAATTGCAAGTTGGGAGCAACGCAAAGCAGCATCGCGAAAGGCGTATTTGGAATGGATGCCAATAAGAGAAAATGCAGATGGCAGCATCTATAAAAAATTTGATGTCGGCAATTTGGCGCATTTGATTTTCGTGGATGATAGAATGCAAGAACGCTCTGCACCTGTAGCTGCCGACTCACCCGCGATTGACGACAGCACAAGAACTATTTTGGGAGAAGCACAAATGAACTGGTTGTTTCAAAACCTAGACACCACACATAAGTTTTGGAACATTGTTCCAAGCAGTTTGATGAAAACATCTGCGGTCAATGCCTTGGGCCAACCAATAGACAATGATTTGTGGGAGGGATATCGCTTTGAGCGAAACAAACTATTCAATTATTTGGCAGAAAATGAAATACAAAATTTCGTCAGTTTAGCCGGAGATTATCATGCTTCTTGGGCGAGCAACTTAGCTATTGAAAATTATGATGAGCTGCTTGAAACAGGCTCCGTTGGGTGTGAAATTGCAACATGCGCTGTAACATCTTTTCCGCATACGGTAGGCGACATAGCCACTTTCCAAAATCTTAATCCGCATGTGCAGTTCATAGAAGAAACACACAATGGCTATTTGCTTTGCAAAATATCCAGTCAAACTTTTGAGACGCAATGGATCTATCTCAATTCAATTTCAGACAAAAATTATTTCACCATCAAGGGCCAAACAATTCGAGTTGAAAAAGGGTCTTCGTTTTTACGCTTAGAAAATGAAAACTTGACCATTGCAGAAAACGATTCTGAACTTTCTGAAACCAGCAATCGAGTGGTGGAAACATGGGAAACAAACACTCCAAAACTTGCAGCCGCATTGCCATTTCCCAATCCTGCAAATTCAGAGCTGAGCATAAAGTGGTTCTCAAGTTGTGGGCAAATGCATTGGCAGTTGTTTGATTTAGTAGGCCATCAAATTTCGTCTGGTTTGGAGCCATTGGTTTCTTCCGGACTTCAGTGCAAAACAATAGATGTGACCAATGTTGCCAGTGGCTGTTATTTTCTGCATGTGAAAGTTGGGAATGAAGACTTGCTGAGGCAAGTGTGTGTGAATAAAGAATAAAGCCCCCGAAATTTTTATGGTGTAATAGATTGCTATTGCTGATTCTGGGTACTATCGCAAACCTGTTTCACCTTATCACATTCACATGCCCCATCACTTTTGTTCTGCGATCTACGGTGTCAAATTCTATCACCCACAAATAGACATCGTTTTGCACATAATATTCTTGACTGACACCACCGGTCCATGGCTGCGCGATGTCGTTGGTTTCAAATATTTTCACTCCCCAACGGTCAAATATTTTCATGTTAAATCCTTCTATGTTTAATCCCGTTGCGAAAAACACATCGTTGATACCATCTTGGTTTGGTGTAATGGTGTTTGGTACCCAAAGAGGAAAATATGGCTTTACAAAAACTGAATCGTGCGCTGCGCAACCCATGCCGTCTGTCACCCACAGGCTGTAATAAGTTGGACTATCTGGAGAAGCAATGGGATTGGGACATTGGGTGCATGACAATCCTGTTGATGGTGTCCAATAATAATCAAAACCGAATGTGCTTCCGAATAGTTGAACCATACCCGGATAGTCAAAATATTGATCTGGGCCAGCATCAACTATAGGAGCTGCCAATACATTTACCAAAAGGCTATCTATGTCTATACAATTGTTTTCATCGGTGCCTTGTACAATGAACCATGTGGTTGTGGCGGGAGTTAATACTGTGCTATCTGCATAAGCCGGGTTGGCCAATGCAGTTGGCATCCATGAGTATTGAACACAGCCCTCTGCCGTTGCTGCGAAGGAACTTCCAAAACAAATAGTGCCGCCCTCACTCGCTTCAACATGCGCAGTTAGAACGTGGATGCTTACCGCATCTGTACCGGTGCCACATGGGTTGGTAATCAAAACAGAATAATCAATATCCGAAGAAGGACTTGCTGAAGGATGCTGAACATTTGTGCTGCTCAAATTGGTATCGGGACTCCAAAGCCAAGTGTTGCCTTCACTTGCCGGTAGCTGCACTGAACCTCCAAGGCACAAATCAATGGTTGGAAAAACATTGCCCCCCGGAGCGTCCAAGGAGACAGTAACTGTCACCTCTAGCGTATCCAAACAGCCATCAATGGTGGTTATTTCCACTATGTAATTGGTGGTGGAAAGTGGTGTAGCTGTAGGATTGGCTACATTAGGATTGCTCAAGCCCGCAACAGGTGTCCAAGAATAATTACTGCCACCTGTTGCCTCCAATTGTGTGTTCTGTCCAAGGCAAATACTTATGTCATTGCTAATGCCGGTATTAAGCGTAAACAATTGCACCAACACCTCTGCAGTGTCCGTTTCGCAAGCGTTAAAATCAACAGCGTAATATGTGGTGGTGGCAGTTGGCGTTGCTGTTGGGTTAAATATATCCGTTGCAGAAAGGGTTGTGTTGGGCAACCAAAAAAGACTATCGGTGCCAAAGGCATTAAGCACAAGACTTCCTCCTCCACAAAGCGCATCCACAGGAGCAATGCTAGGATTCACTCCTGGTAAAATGGTGATTTGAATAGTGGTTGTATCGCCTATAAGACAATTGATATTATTGCTCTGACCAATAAGCATGACGTCAAAAACCCCTGCTTGATTAAATGTGTGTGTGGGTTGAAATAAAGTGCTTGTGGTGCCATCGCCAAAAACCCATTCATAACCAGAAGCACCGGTGCTTAAATTAATGAACGATATGGACTCGCCTTGGCAAACTTCATCTGGACCATCCACTTGCACCACGGCATTTACAAGGCCTAGGTTGAACCTAAATACCGCAATGTTGCATCCGTTGCTTGGATTGTCCTCGCTCCAAACACCGGGCATTGTCGGAAAATCACTATTCCCCTGACATCCCGCACAAACGGCTTGAAACACACTTCCATTTTTATTGAATCGTGAAGTGCCTCCGTCCACATGCTCTGCACTAACATTTCCACCCAAAAAAGATCCGTAAACCAATTCTTGCGCTCCTGCCGATAGCACACACAAATAAAAATCACTGCCATCAGTTGTGGATTGAAATGCATCGGAAGTAATAGGAAGACCAGTGGTAGTGCTGAACTGAGCATAACAATTATACACTTGAACGCAATATTGATTCACCGCACCGCCCCATCCGCTGATATATATTTGATTGCAATCGCTCACAAGAAATGCAGTTGGCGAAATATCGATCTCACCACTTCCTGTTCCAATGGTGGTTTCCCATTCAAACGTATTCAGATTCGGCCCGAACTGCCTGATAAATTGACCGCTATTGGGTTGGCCATAACAACCATTTGAAACTCCCATGTTGCCGGTGCTTTGTCCATAACAATACACATTTTCATCTGTGTCAAATTGTATAAAATAGACTTGATCATAACTGCTGGTGCCTACAAAAGTGCCGTCAAAAGCAAACGTTAGAGGATCAAAGAGTGTTATGAAGCCATCTGTTTCTCCATTAAATGAGGTATCAAATCCTGCTAAGACGAAAGGAAAATCGCTGCTCTGTGTGCCGCCTGCAACTCCTACTTGACCCGTTGTAGAAAACTCAATGGCATAACACGCATCAGCACCTTCTCCACCCATATAACTGCTCCAAAGCATATCGCTGAGATTGGAATTCAACTTAAATATTACTCCATCGGAAAGACCTCCGCCATAGGTGTCTTGTATTTGAGCACTTGTACCTTGTGTTGGAAAATCATTGCTTCGTGTGACGGATGCTACAAAAATATTTCCCGCTGCATCCACATTGACTTCTCCTCTGAACATATCGCCATAATTGTAGAAGAGTTGATCCGCATAGTTCAGACCATCAATCCCGGTGCCACCAACAAACGTAGAGGATAACAAGGTTCCATCCGGACTAAATTTAGAAACAAATATGTCGGTCCCATTGGGCTGATCTCCCTGAAAAAATTGCTCAACACTATAATTCAGCGCAGGCCCACCTGCAAAAACCGGCTGAAAAGAACCGGCAGTTACCGGCAAATCTTCACTACCCGTTACGCCCATCACTATGAAGTTATTGTCCTCATCCGCCACTATACTATGAGGCGCCTCTTGCGCGCTGCCTCCGAAGTAGGTGCTGTACAACAACTGTGTGCCGTCATTATTAAATTTCGAAATGGCTGCATCAAACAAATTGCTTGCTGAGGTATTGAAATCAACCTCAAAAGCACCCACTGTTACTGGATATGCCGCCGCATATACGTTTGCGCCACTAATCAAATTTCCTACGTTGTCGT
>JAYSWI010000357.1:0-4917 GCA_043718125.1 Flavobacteriales bacterium | reverse complement strand
AGTCTAAATCATAACTATGAACTTTTCAAATTGATTTATACACACAACCCGAATTGTCGTGCGATAAACTTCGCCAAATTGTTTTTAGGACCTTTGCTATGCCATAGCGCTATTTCGTGTTTTTTAATTTTCAAACTCAGGGAAATAGGTATAAATATTCACTTGTGCAGAAAGCGCTATTGTATTCAAATATTACTTGCCACGCCCAATCACTTTGCCCATACAGAACACCACATCTCTGCTATGCGCCATGCCGGTCGTAAAACCACCTAAGTGATTTGTGCCCAACTTAAACAGCCAAGTACCACGTGGCATCCACTGCATCTCTGCACCTATGCCCCAGGTGCCATAACCTCCAAAACTAATTTTTTCGCTAAACGAAAAATGTTTACCAATAAAATGATTCATGCCCAAATAAACCAATGGAAGGGCGGCTCGGTTTGGCCAAATGCTGACTCCTATTTCATAATAATCTGTAGGGGTAAAAAACTTACTAAACCGCACATGCAAACTCATGGGCAAAGTGGCTACAAACGCCTTTTTCTCTACTGAATAATGCACAGAATCTCTAAGGTGTGGCATATTCACAGTATCAGTTGATAGCTCGAAAATATTGTTTGCATCGATACCCGTCCAAGTAGTCAATGAGTCGAAAGAAAAATGTGCGCTCTGTTTATTCCAAACAACAAAACCAATATCGCGCAAAGCGATACTTATAGCTCCTTTGCCCTCGGCAATGGGCAAATTGTAGTCTGCGTCAAAACATAAACCAAGGCCACTGCCGTTGGCCCATCCACGTTTTAGAGAGTCGCTGCGCAAATAATCGCCTGCATACGAAAGTGATATGGTGTCGCCAATGGTTGTGGTTCGCAAACGAGCATCGGGCACAATCAATGATTGATAACGCTGCCCCGCCACCAGCGATAACGACAAAGAAGTGAGCGAATGTTTATTAAACAATCCCACACTAAATTTTTGCCAAGCCTGATTGTTGGCAGCTAGCGGGGCAAGCTGCACGGTGTCGCCCGCAAATTGTGCGTTGCCTTGATATACGGCCTTGAACAAATCGCGCGAATAACTTAGTGCAGCGTGATAGTTGGTACTGATGCCAATACGCAATCCCCACAACGGCCTACCAAAAAGCGTATCCTTAAAATTAAAAAAATCGAGGTTCGCATTTGCCGCAAAACCTGCTCTATTCAATAGTGCTGATTCTGATGCCAATTTGTTCAATTGGCGATCAGAAATACGTCCTCCATAAATATTCTTTTTTAGAAAACCAACATCCACAGTGTTCGCTCCAGCCATACCCGATCCACCTATCCATATCATGCTATGAGAATGTCTGTAAGCGGTGTCCGATGACAACAACAAAATTGAAGATGTTAGCTGCCCGTTCATACAAAACGTACTCAAAAGCAATATCACGAAAAGCAAATTTTTGTTCAAAATGTAAAGTTTTTTTGATTGAATTTTTGTGGTGAAATATGCAACACTCTGCTTGTTTATGAATGGTGCTTCGGAGCGATAGTTTGATGCAGTAAGAAAATGTACAATTCAGGCCCAAGCGTAGCGGACAATACTGCAACAAAAGGCAAGCAGACAATTAAACTAAAAAAGGAAAACCATTTTATGAAATAAAAAACATAAGGAGACACTGTCCCACAAAGTGTGTAAGTTGAAAATAAATAGGTTGTTTTTGCCCCCGAATTCGAACCTTTCGAATCAAACTCGCCTTATTTGAAAAGACACTCGCCTCTCAACTTTTTAATATCCATTTAAGGCTATTACAAAGAAACTCAAATGAAAAATTATAGCACATTGCGATTTATTCTTGCCAACAAAAATATTCATCACAATGACATTGACCGACAAGATCAACAACGACATAAAAGATGCTATGAAGGCGGGCGAAAAAGAAAAACTTATGGCTTTGCGCGACATTAAAAGCAAGCTCTTGCTAGAGATGACCACAGCGGGAAGCGAAGGAAATGTGGATGAAGCCCGTGGGCTGGCCATACTCAACAAGCTCCACAAACAACGTATGGAGAGTATTGAAATTTATCTATCGCAAGGCCGTGCTGACTTGGTGGATGAAGAAACAAAACAGGCCAATGTGATAGCCGCTTATTTGCCAAAACAAATGACGAGTGAAGAATTGGAAACTGCACTGAAAACAATAATTAATTCTGTTGGAGCCACCGGCATGGCTGATTTGGGAAAGGTGATGGGAGCAGCCTCGAAGGCACTGGCCGGCAAAGCTGATGGCAAAACAATTGCCGAAATGGTGAAAAAATTACTCTCATAAACAATGTGTGTTGCATGACTAATGACGCTAAACATGAAGACTCAGCAAGAGCAAGGCATAAAAAAAATGCGCACTATTGGCAGACGAGAGTACGTGGATTTGCCATTGCTAGGAGCCAACCACATAGAAGCCAAAGTGGACACAGGTGCATTCCGCACTGCGCTGCACTGCCTCTCAACGGAGGTGATTGAAAAAAATGGAATGATGCAACTGCAAGCTGTCTTTGATTTGGATGGCTTGGGATCAAAAACATTTTTTTTCGACAAGTTTGTGCAACGCCAAGTGCGCAGTTCCTTTGGCGAGGTAGAGATGCGCTATTGCATCCATACCATAGTCAAAATTGGTAGGCATAGAATAAAAAGTGAGGTGTCACTTACAGATCGCAGCGACATGCGTTACCAAGTTCTTATAGGAAGAAAAACGTTGTACAAAAAATTTAAAGTGGACGTGAGTAAATGGGGAACACTGCAATAATTACAATTGAAATTTTGAACCATTCAAGCTAGAAATTTTCACTTCATTTCTAACCACAGAATTCCAATGCGGATTCTTTTGCTAAACATTTTTCTCTACATACTTCACTATTTGTTGCGCTATGTCTTTGCCCGTGGCCTTTTCTATTCCTTCCAGACCGGGTGAAGAGTTTACCTCAATTATCAACGGCCCTCTTTCGCTTTGCAACATATCGACACCTGCCACGCCCAACTTAAGTGCGTTGGCTGCTTTGATGGCCACCAACTCTTCTTCGTGTGTTAGCTCTATCACTTGCGCAGTGCCACCTCTGTGTAAGTTGCTGCGAAATTCGCCCTCTTTGGCTTGCCTTTTCATAGCACCCACCACGTGGCCGTCCACCACAAAAGCTCTTATGTCTGCTCCTTTAGCTTCGCGAATAAATTCTTGAACAATCACTCTGGCCTTTAATCCATTAAAGGCTTCAATCACACTTACTGCTGCTTTTTCATTTTCGGCAAGCACTACTCCAAGGCCCTGTGTGCCCTCCAATAATTTTATTATCACCGGAGCGCCACCCACTTCGGCCAAAGTTTTTTCTACATCTTTGGAGTAGTTTGTAAATACCGTTTTTGGCAATCCCAATCCTGCCCGCGAAAGAATTTGCATACTTCGCAATTTATCGCGCGAGCGCACCAATGATTGCGATTCAATGGCCGAAAACACGTGCATCATTTCAAATTGGCGCACCACTGCTGTGCCATAAAAAGTAACCGAGGCACCTATGCGCGGAATGATGGCGTCCACATCCCGCAACTCTTCTCCCTTATATATAATCTTCGGATTTTTCTTCTCGATAACGAGGTTACATTTAAGATGATCGATAACTCGAACGGAATGGCCGCGCACCTCGCAGGCTTCTACCAATCGTTTGGTGCTATACAGTTTTGTATCGCGACTAAGGATGACAATGTTCATGGGTTAAAAGTAAATTGTTGGGTGGTGATATTCAATTTCGAAAGGATTATTTAATTGATAATTTTTAGCAAGTGTTTAATCGAAAAGTAGATTAGCGGATGTCACCAATGCGCTGTCGTGTGCTGTGCGGTATCCCAATTGGTAAGCTCCTTCGCTCCAAGTTAAGTATTCATCGTTGTTCATCTTGAGCAAAATGTGGAGTTGCTTGGCAAATGTTTTTTCGTCCAATGGCAAATCCCAGCCTGCCATTTTTGTTTCAAGATTTTGCCAAGGTGTGCTATTGCTAATAAGCACCGGAGTTGCACTATTGAGTGCTTCTGCAATGGCGTGGCCAAAGTTTTCGCCCCAAGTAGTCATATAGAAAAAATGATATTTTGAAAGTGCCTTTGTAATTTTTTCCGGTTCAATTTCTCCTCGGAAAGAAATTGAAATGGACGGTGCAGATTGCGCTAACAATTTGCATTGCTTTAAGTAGTCCTTGTTTTGTTGGGTGCCATAAAAATCGCAAATAATGTTGCCTTCAAGTTGGGCGGATTTCAAAAATTGAATGGCCTCAAATATTCCTTTTTCTGGACTAATACGTGCAATACAAATCAATTTTAATTCGTCATTCTTCTTTTCGGGTTTGCTGCTCCTGTCGCCCGGTGCTGAAGGAATATTTGGCGACAAAACAATATCACGGGCTTTGCTGAACTGGGCTTTTATTTCTTCTACTTCATCCGCATTGGTAGCATGCCACCTGATGTTTTTGTACAGCCCAATGCACTTTGCATACATCAAAAAAATCTTCTTCTTTTTACTTTTTATTGAAAGTGCTCCAGCCTTCAACATGCCTCTTGGTGCAAGCACAATTTTGTTTTTCAAATTCAATTCATTAACAATTTTCAATGGCAGAATAGTAAACCTTGGAGAGAACAGCGAATTCAAATAAATCTTGTCGGCATTCATTTCCAAAATTATCGCACGAAACACTATTGCCGAAATATTTTCATCACACAAATACATCACCCGCACGTTTTCAGCATGTTTTGTCCACGAGTTGAATTCAATGTTTTTGTAAGGCACAGCGCAATGGTGATCCTTATTGCTTGTGACGATATAAAATTGATGATCAAGAGTAGCCACCATATTTGCTAGTGAGCGGATGGGGCCACCAGCACGGTAGCCAGGCAAAAACCAAT
>JAYSWI010000356.1:0-4922 GCA_043718125.1 Flavobacteriales bacterium | reverse complement strand
TCAACCGAGCCTTTGGAATGTGGCTACAATTTCATTCGCATTTATACTGCAACAGATGATTGCGGCAATAGCGCATCGGCTGCACAAATAATAACTGTAACCGACCAAGAACCACCTGTGTGGGAATTTGTGCCGGATGATGTCAATCTTTCTTGCGGCAATGGTGGAATTGGAATTGACGACTTGCCGCTTGCAACAGCCAGTGACGATTGCAGCGATGTAACTGTAACATATAACGATGAACCACTTGGAGGTAATTGCGGTGATGGAATACTGCGCACATTTACTGCAATAGACAACTGCGGCAACGCCATCACGGCCACTCAACTCATTTCGTTTAATGATAGTGAAGCACCCATTTTCACCTCGGTGACTGATGACCTAACGGTGCTTTGTGGTGATGAAATAACCATTGAAACTCCAACCGCTACGGACAATTGTTCCACTCCGCTAATCACTTTTGTAGATGCTCCTAACCTTAGCTGTGCCGGCAGTTTTACACGTACCTACACTGCCACTGACGCTTGTGGAAATACCGCCAATGCCAGTGTTGATGTAACGTTTATCGATACTGTAGCACCTTTTTTTACCAACACTCCTTTGGATGGAACATTCAGTTGCGAAAACATACCTACTGTTGAAAGTGCCAACATTGAATACGCTGACAACTGCGGTGCTGTAACTATCGAATTCTTTGAAAGCATAGACCAAGGTGATTGCCCAAACAATTACACCATCCAACGCCAATGGATCATAGCAGATGATTGCGGAAATGATTCAGAATGGATTTGGTTGATAAATGTGACAGACATCACGCCACCTGTTTTGTTTGGTGTGCCGGCTGCCAACACTATCAACTGTGGCGAAGTGGTGGGCGTTGGGGAGGTATTTGCGACAGACAATTGTGGTGGCGATATCACCACCACCCTAGTGGCACAAACCATCACAGAAGATTGCGGCCAAACCTTTGTTCGCACTTGGACGGCAACAGATGCGTGTGGCAATACCGCATCGGCCCAAGCCAGCACCACCATCATTGATGAGGTGCCGCCAACATTTGTATTTGTACCTGCCGACATAGTGGGTGATTGCACTACCGAAGGCGGAGGCGAGCCAGACTTTGAAATGGCAGAAGCAACGGATGCGTGTAGCTCATTAGTGATAGTAACATTTGAGGACATCAACAACCAATCGGAATGTGGTACCAGCATCTCGCGTGTGTTCACTGCAACAGATGGTTGCGGCAATGAAGCAACAGCAACACAAATCATCAATTTAAGTGATGGTATTTCTCCGGAGTTCACTTTTGTACCTGCAAATATTTCAGTGCCATGTGGCAATAGTTTTGATCTTGAAATGGCTATTGCAGAAGATGCTTGCAGCACAGTACTAGTTACATTTATTGACAGTCCATTATTGAACGCATGTGCTGGAGGAATCATGCGCACCTACACTGCTACTGATGGTTGTGGCAATACTGCGGATGTAAACGTCAGCATCACTTATTTGGACAACGAGGCTCCCGTCTTTATTGATTTCCCAATGGCCATAGAAGCTGCTTGCGATGATGTACCATCGGTAGATGAAGCAATAATCGCATATATTGATGCGTGTGGTTCTGATGTAGAAGAATCTTACAGTGAGCAAATATTGCAAGGCACCTGCCCAAACGCATACACCTTAATAAGAACATGGACGCTTACCGATGCTTGTGGAAATGAATCCTCTCAATCGTGGACAATAGAAGTAGAAGACCACGAAGGCCCAGCCTTGATAGGTATTCCAAATGATGTAACCATCAACTGTGGTGATGATGTGAGTGATGCAGTTGTTTTTGCTACGGACAATTGTGATACTGAAATTTTGGTAAGTGTCACTGCAAGCACCATTCAAAACGAATGTGGCTACTTGTTCATCAGAACTTGGTCGGCAACGGATGCCTGTGGCAATGAAAGTTCGCAATCGCAAACGATAACCGTTGAGGACAATGTGCCTCCAATTTTTGTTACAATTCCGCCCGAGGCTACAGTAAGTTGTAGCGGAGAAAATGGAATAGGCTCGTTGGATGAAGTGGCCACTGCTATGGACGAATGCTCTTCTGTATCTGTTTCTTTTATTGACCTGGACAATGATGTAGGCAATGGTTGTGCGGGTGGTTTCATTCGCCAATGGATTGCAACAGATGGTTGCGGCAACGAAACAACGGCCAATCAACTCGTAAATGTGACAGACCAAGAGATGCCAACATTTATTGATTTCCCCGAAGACGTTACGGTATTGAGTTGTGATGAAATTCCAAGTATCGACAATGCTTTAGTTACCTATCAAGACAATTGCAGCAATGTAATTTCTTCGGTGGTAGAGGTAAATGAAAATTTGGGTTGCCCGAACAACTACATTCTTCATCGCACCTATACTTTGACCGATGCCTGTGGCAATGAAAACACCGCCACTTGGAAGGTTTATGTTTTGGATGAAGAGGCACCAACGATATTTAATGCCCCACCAAACATGACCATCAATTGTGGCGATGACATACCGGAAGTAGTGGTATTTGCTTTAGATAATTGTTCGGCCTCGGAGGATATTGAGATAAGCCTTCATGCAAAAACAAGTTTTTTGCCCTGCGGTTACATCTTTGTTCGTGTTTGGACAGCTTCGGATGAGTGCGGAAATTCTACCGAAATAACACAAGAGATAACTGTAATCGATGATGTGGCCCCAACATTCACATATATTCCAATGGACACCTATTTCCATTGTGGCGAGCCTTGGGATCTGGAAGCTGCTGTGGCCACCGATGATTGTTCGGACGTTACCATCACCGAAGAACTTGAATTGATAAATGACTTTGAGACTTGTGATGGGCAGATATATATACGCACATTCACGGCTGAAGATGGCTGTGGCAACAAGGCTTATGCAACACAAGAGGTGCAAATAAAAGATTCTGTGTCGCCTGTGGCAAATGCATATAATGCCATCATAGAAGTGAGCTATGAAAATGTACCTGAAATAGACATCAATTACCTCACATGGACAGACAACTGCGACAGTAGTGTAGAGGTAACATTTGAAACAACGGATTATCCTGTGGCTTGTCCTGGTTTTATTGTTTTTGTGCACACTTGGGTAGCTACGGATCACAACTGCAACAGTGAAACAGCAACTATTGAAGTACATGTCATTGATACAGTAGCACCCTATTTCACCAGTGCATTGGCTATGGACATAGAGATAAGTTGTGACGATGAAATTCCTTTTGAACCAATGCCTACAGCTTTCGATGCTTGCTATGGTGCGGTTGAGGTTATTTTCCAAGAGTGGATAGTGGATGGAGAATGCGGAAACAATTATTACCATATAAGAGAATGGTACACCAGCGACCCCTGTGGGAATTTCCTTTCGCACACCCAAACCATTTCAGTGGTGGACAACACAGCACCAGAATTTCTGCCTTACGACACCGAATTGGAAGTGCCTTGCACAGGCATCAATGGAGTGTTTGTGGTAGCTATGGACAATTGCAGTTCTATATCACTTACTTATGAAGATGAATTGATAGGAAGCGGATGCAATGGAACTTTGATCCGAACCTACACAGCAATCGATGCCTGTGGAAACAGTGCCTTTGCAACTCAAATCATTCAATTGATAGATGAAGATGCTCCTCAGTTTCTTTCTTTCCCCGATAATGTATCTGTTGATTGCAATAACGTGCCCTCGGTGAATTCGGTTGAGGTAGATTACGTGGACAATTGCTCTGCCGTTGATGTGGTTGTTACCGAAGTAACTACTGCGGGTATTTGTATAAACAGCTACACCCTAGAGCGTACTTGGACACTTACTGATGCTTGCAACAATAGCAGCTCATTGGTTTGGGTGATTATCGTAGAGGATGCTTTAGCACCTCAATTGCTTGGAGTTCCCGATGACATCACTATTGATTGTACCGAATTTGCAAGTATTGCAAGCGCCAATGTTTTTGCCCTGGACAATTGTACAGAATTGCCAGATGTAAGCTTAACAGCGACTACCATAAACAATGCCTGTGGATTTGTATTCACTCGCACTTGGACCGCATCGGACGAGTGTGGCAACATCAATACGCAATCACAGATTGTGACCGTGATCGATTTGTTCCCCCCAACCTTGAGCGCAAATCCCGCAGATGTAACGCTCGCCTGTGGCGACCCCATACCAACAGCACCTGTGATAACCGCTACTGACAATTGTGATGATGATGTAGCAGTGGTATTTGACGAGCAAATGGTTGGTGGACTTTGCCCCACTATAGTGAGGTCGTGGTGTGCTGCGGACTGCAGTGGCAATGAAGTGTGTCACGTTCAAAACATTACGCAAAGCACCAATCCTCCCCAAGCACCTGCAGCCCACCTCAGTGTGGCAATGCAGCCAAATGGCCAAGTGATGATAAAAACAAAATCTAACCAAACAGGGGTATGGCAATTGGAAATACGCGATGTGACCGGTAAACTTGTGCAACAACTTTATTCCGGACTGATGGAAGATCAGCAAGAAACCACCTTTACTTTGAATAGCGATGTGCTAAAGGACAGCATGTATTTGGTGCGCTTTGGCAATGGTGAAGAAGCCATCACGCGTAAAGTTGTGCTGATTTACTAGTTGTAATTATTATTGTTTGAAGGACGGTCTCTGGAATGGGGCCGTCTTTTTTTTGAGTGCTTGTTAAGGCAACAACGGGTTGAAGCCCCTATACCAATTGTACTTAATAGATAGGCCAGCCATTTCTCTCCCTTAGGAGAGAACACAAGTGAGGTAATCAGAAACAATGGACTATTTATTAGGTACAATTCGTATTACTGAAAAAGTCAAACCTAAATTGGCCTCAGTAGTTGATTGCTCTGCATTTTTTTCGCAACCGCAGGCGCAGAAGACGCAAA
>JAYSWI010000355.1:0-4924 GCA_043718125.1 Flavobacteriales bacterium | reverse complement strand
CTACTACTTGTAAACTGCGAAAGGATCAGAAAAGAAAATGCTCGTCCGCCTTTTCCTCCAAGAAATTGCTGCTACCAGATGATACACAAATTCTCATTCTTCTAAAATTGCCAACCGGGCCAATGCGTTATCCTTGGTCGAAGCCTTGTGGAAATGCTTGGTTATGCGCACAATTGTGGAATGTTGCTGATGAGCATAATTTATTTCATAAAGTAGTGATGTAAATAGTCTTCGGATTCCTTAAAAAAGTTGAAAACTTTTTTTTTGATTGAGATACGAGTACAAAGAAATTGGCAGTGTATTGGGCAGTACGGCTATTTCAGTGCCTCAAAAGGAGAAACTATTTTAATACATATCCATTCAGATTTCATCGCTGTATAAATATTTCATCTGGTGCATTTCCAAAGAAGCAAGAATACATTCGCGCCTCCAATTTTTTTTTTTTCAATAAGAAAACAACATGTTTGAAAACTTAACAGACAAGTTTGACAGGGCCTTTAAAATATTAAAAGGCGAAGGTCAGATAACAGAAATAAACGTAGCAGAAACGCTGAAGGAGGTGCGCAGAGCCTTGTTGGATGCCGATGTCAATTTCAAAACAGCAAAAGAATTTACTGATAGGGTAAAAGAAAAAGCACTTGGGCAGAATGTGCTTAAAGCTGTGAAGCCTGGCCAACTGTTGGTGAAAATAACCCACGATGAGTTGAAGGAACTGATGGGTGGCGAAGCGCAAGAGATCAACTTGCAAGGCAACCCAGCAGTCATTCTTATGAGTGGCTTGCAGGGTTCCGGAAAGACCACTTTCTCAGGCAAACTTGCCAATTATTTAAAGACAAAAAAGGGAAAAAAACCCTTGCTCGTGGCCTGCGACATTTATCGTCCTGCAGCCATCGACCAGTTGCATGTGGTGGGTGAGGGCATTGGTGTGGAGGTCTTTTCTGACAGAGAGAACAAAGACGCTGTATCCATCGCAACCAAAGCCTTGACTTATGCAAAAGCCAACGGTTTCAATGTGGTGATAGTGGATACTGCGGGTCGCCTTGCAATAGATGATCAGATGATGACCGAAATTGAGAATGTGAAGAAGGCCATCCAACCCACGGAAACACTGTTTGTGGTGGATGCTATGACAGGCCAAGACGCAGTGAACACGGCCCGCACTTTCAACGAGCGACTGAACTTCGATGGTGTAATCCTTACCAAACTGGACGGTGACACAAGAGGTGGAGCGGCACTTTCAATAAAAAAAGAAGTAAACAAACCGATCAAATTTGTTGGTGTTGGTGAGAAAATGGATGCCTTGGATGTGTTCTATCCTGAGCGTATGGCAAGCCGCATACTTGGTATGGGCGATGTAGTATCGCTGGTAGAAAGGGCGCAAGAGCAATATGATGAAGAGCAAGCCAAACGTTTAGAAAAACGTATTCGCAAAGACCAATTCGACTTCAATGATTTTATAGAACAAATAGGCCAGATAAAAAAGATGGGCAACATGAAAGACCTGATGGGCATGATACCCGGAGTGGGCAAAGCGATGAAGGATGTAGAAATAAGTGATGATGCTTTTAAGCACATAGAAGCCATCATTCAAAGCATGACGCCAAAGGAGCGGTCTAATCCTGCGCTAATAAATATGAGCAGAAAAACCAGGTTGGCAAAAGGCGCTGGGCGCAGCATTGACGAGGTGAACAAATTGATGAAACAATTTGACCAAACAAAAAACATGATGAAGATGATGACCAACAAAACACAAATGATGCAGATGATGAAACAGATGAAAGGGCAAGGCATGCCAATGAAATAATTTGAAAATTTGAGAATTTGAAAATTTGAGAATTTGAGAATTTGAGAATTTGAGAAAATCCGATTCGATCCGTGTTATCCGTGTCCTATAGCAGAACTTTACTAGAATGAACATAATTGCTGAAACTTTATACAATTTCCCAAATCAAACCAATTTCTATAAAGGAAAAGTTCGCGATGTTTATTCCATAGGTGAAGACATCTTGGTGATGGTGGCAAGTGATCGCATCAGTGCATTTGATGTGGTGCTTCCCAGAGCCATACCTTTCAAGGGGCAAGTGCTCAATCAAATTGCCTCGCACATGTTGGATGCAACAAAAGACATTGTGCCCAATTGGAAAATTTCTTCGCCAGATCCAAACGTGACAATTGGATATCGCTGCGAACCTTTCAAGGTAGAAATGGTGATTCGTGGTTATCTCACAGGTCATGCTTGGCGCACATACCAAGAGGGATTGAGGACTTTGTGTGGTGTTGCACTGCCCGATGGTTTGAAGGAGCATGACAAACTTCCTGTGTCAATTATTACGCCTACTACTAAAGCCAGCATTGGGCATGATGAAGACATTTCGCGTGAAGAAATTATCAGTCACGGAATTGTTTCAGAGCAAGAATATGTGGTGCTAGAAAATTACACACACCAACTTTTTCGCAGAGGAACAGAGCTTGCAAAAGCACAAGGGCTCATTTTGGTAGATACCAAATATGAATTCGGAAAACGCAACGGGAAAATATTATTGATGGATGAAATTCACACTCCAGATTCATCAAGATATTTTTATTCCGATGGCTATCAAGAACGGCAAAATAAAGGAGAACAACAGAAGCAATTGAGCAAAGAGTTTGTGCGCGAATGGCTTATTGCAAACAACTTCATGGGTAAAAAAGGACAAACCATTCCCATGATGAGCGATGCTTATGTGCATTCAGTCTCTGATCGTTACATCGAATTATATGAGCAAATAACTGGGAAGATGTTTGAGAGGCAGGATTATTCGGATGCGATAGGAAGAATTGAGCAACGCATTTTGAATTCGATTTTGGTCATTCGTTGAAGAACTTACCCGAGACCGTTTCTCCATTTTTCAATTTTGCTTTGAATAGAAAAACTTGTTGAGCAAGTTTGAGTTTTATAGTCTCTAAATATTCTTTGGTGTTGAATCCGATAATCTTTCCAGTGGCATCGTAAAGACAGACCTGCGCATTCATAGGTAAGTCGTCCCATAGTATTTTGGAGTAGTAATTATTTTCATGGATAGATAAGTCGTATGACTCATAACAGCCGATGTCATAACCTTCAGCAATTGGCCTGAAAACATCGATGATATCAAATAGCGGAGCATCAATGCTACCCAAACTAGCTATTCCATGATCACATGCTGGACTTGGATAAAAAATTTCATAACTACTACCTATAAAGAATTGCACTCCAAATGCCACCACTGAATTCTGATCATTCCCCGTCAGTGCTTGCCACTCAGCCAACGAAATATTTGTATCCCCATCATCCACCGAAAGTCTATCTGCACAGATGTTGTAATCACACACCAAGGTTTCAAGAGCAACTGCATCGGTAGAAATACTGCCTCGAAATGCATGATCACTCAGAAGAATGTTATTGAATACCACCACATTGCTACTGCCATTTGTAATGTTCAAAGCCCATCGTCCATCATCTGGTTGGATGATGGTGTTGTTTACCACCGCAGTGCCATTAGAAGGTTCCGCAGCATCAATCATGTATAGCGAAATGCCACTTGCGTGGTTGTCATAAATGAGATTGTTGGCTATGTAAGAATCTTGCACTCCATCGCAGTTGATACCGCTGCCGCCAGCCACACCATTTTCGTATATGATGTTGGCTTCAATCAGTGCTCCCGAAATAATACCATCACCACCAAGGCTGGCATCGGCATTTATATGAATGCCATTCGCATTATTGAAGCGGCAGATGTTGTTTCTAATTATGGGATTGTCGGCACTGTTGCCGAAGTAGATTCCATGTTCAATTACTGAATATTCACAGATGTTGTTTTCGATCAAAATATTTTCGCTAAATCCTGTAAGTATGCCCCAATACTGGCAGCCATGGCAATAGTTGTTGCGAATGATTACACCTTCATTGATAACTGAACGAATACCTGCACGACCAACATCATCCACAAAAAAACCTTCGATAGTTACAAAGCTTGCTCCTTCTAGATTGATACCATCCTCAGTAGTTTCATTAGCTTGATTGATGATGGCGTCTTCTTGAGCATGAAATACAATTCGTTCGTTTGCTGTTCCGCTGGTCTCGTGGTAGAATCCGACATAAAAACCAGCCAAAACAATAACGCTGTCACCAGCAATTACGATATCCGAAGCGTGTTGAAGGGTTTCAAAAGGGAATGTCAAACTCAGTCCGTCATTGTTATCGCTACCTTGGTCTGATACATAATAAGTATTGCCAAAACAATGAAGCACAAACGATGTAAGTAGCAGTATTGTTAATGTAATTTTCATATTGAAAAGGGTATTAAAAAGAAATAAATAATCAATAGCGTCCTAAACGATTAAAAAAAGATGAAGAAGGGATTAAGTAACTCAAATTACCTTTGAGGTGTACAACAAAACCACCTTCTTCAATGTCAAACATAACACTTTTCGCGCAAATAATTTCAAAATTATGTCGTCTAAAATTTTCAAAGCTGGTAAAAGAGCATGAGAGTAAAAAGCATTCAAAAGGATATAACAGTTGGACACATTTAGTGTCAATGTTTTTTTGCCTCCCTATAGCTATCGGGATTGCAAAAAGCCAGTCGGTGAGAGACATAATACCGTATCGGTATAAGAAAACTTTTCAGGATAAATGCAGGGCATTTCTTAAGAAGTATAATGTTGAATATGATGAACGCTATGTGTGGGATTAGATATGCCACCCTTTCATGGCTTGAGTTTCGTGGCCTTGTCACTTCATAGTGCCGCACTTTGATATCACAGCGATGCACCCTGTGTTACAATCACAGGCTGCACCTTGTGTTAATACCGTATCGGTATCTGTTTTAGGCCAATCTTCGCTACGGTGTGCTGTGAATGATTAACTTGAATTGTGTTAATCAATGCTGTATAAAAGATGATG
>JAYSWI010000354.1:0-4928 GCA_043718125.1 Flavobacteriales bacterium | reverse complement strand
CTTCACAGTGGTGGATGAAATACAATGGGGTTATATCGCACCAGACACTTCATTGGGAAGAATAACGGATGGTGCAGAGCAATGGGTTTTGTTCACCGGAACTACTCCTGATGCAAGCAATAACAATGGTACTGTTGAAGTAAAAGAGCTCTCTAAAAATATGATTTTAGCCTATCCCAATCCCACAATCGATATGGTCTATTTCAATTCTAAATTGAATTTGTCGGTGTTTAATTCTAATGGTGCTTTAGTTGAAAAACATCAAAATATTCAATCCATTTCAACCAAAGAATGGCCTGCCGGTATCTTTATTTTACAAAGCGATAATGGGCAAATAGTGCGGTTGATAAAATGGGAATAATCACAACTCAAAATTGCTTCTGTATTCTCAATATTAAATTCTTTCTAACTGGGTATTGATATTTTCGCATAATGAGTTTTGATAACGATGTTAGGTGGAAGCAAAGATTTTCCAATTACCAAAAGGCTCTTCGACAGTTGAAGAGTTTTATTGACTTGCCGCCACGCAATGAAAGAGAAGAACAAGGCATGATAAAGGCTTTTGAATATACCTTCGACCTAGGTTGGAATACTATGAAGGATTTTTTTGAACAACAAGGTGATGTGAGCATACTGGGCAGTAGAGATGCAATCAGGCTTGCTTACAATCGGGGGTTGATAACAAATGGCAATGATTGGATGCTGATGGTTGACAGCAGAATAAAAACTGCGCATACATATAATCAAACTAAAGCCAAAGAGGTGATTTACGAAATTCAAAATTGCTATTTGCATTTGTTCAACCAATTGGAACAAGCATTATCCGCTCATCTGCTAAAATGAAAGAAATCCGTTTTGGTTTGAAACCAGAAGTGATAGAAAAAATACAGCAGGTATTCTCAAAATTTCCTGCGATAGATGAAGTATTTATTTATGGTTCCAGAGCCAAAGGAAATTTCAAAAATGGAAGCGATATAGATCTTACTTTGAAAGGAAAAAACCTTACTTACAAAACAATTGGCAACCTGAACACGGCAATCGACAATTTGAATACCCCATATCTATTTGATTTTTCTATTTATGAAAATATTGACAATCAAGAATTAAGAGAACACATTGAAAGAGTTGGTCTTGTCTTCTATAGCAAACATTCTGAAAAGAAAATTAAATAAACATTAAAAAATCGCAACAGCGAACAATGAAACTGCCGCTTTGCCCCTTCCCATCCGCACATTGGCTCTTGCTTGCTTGCTCTGATGAGTGCTTAGAACTTGACTTTCACGAGCATTATATAAAACAAACGTATCGCAATCGTTTTGATATTTTGGGAGTGAATGGAAGGCATTCGCTTACCATTCCTGTGCAAGGCCAGAAAGGACAAAAAACGATGATGAAAGACATATTGTTAGAAGATGGAAATTGGAGAAAACTGAATCTCACCGCTATCAAATCGGCTTATGGCCGGTCAGCATATTTTGAACATTACATCGATGCAATAGAACATATTTTTATTTCAGATCAAAAGTTTCTTATTGATTTTAATCTGGCCACGCTGCATTTCATAAAACCATTCACTTCCATCTCGCATTGGACCACCACCGATGCGCACAAGTCTTATTCAGATTTGAGCGAGACGCAAAAAATGAACATGCAACGCTTCGAACCATCACACCAGTGGAGTACACTTCCAAGTTACTCCCAAGTATTCAGCGATCGCTTCCCATTTCAAAGCAATCTTTCTGCATTAGATATGGTGTTCAACCTTGGACCAAGGGCCGTTGACTATTTATTATTGATAAAAAATGGAGAGCAATTGTGCTGAACCACCACACCAAAACAGCACCTTTACGCGCCAAAGTTTATGTCTATGTAATAATTATATAAACATCTTCTGAGGGCAGATCCATTATGAAAACAAAACGCAACGACATACTTCGCACACTGCTGCTACTGGGAATAATATTGGTCGGGTCTTATGTGCTTTCTACTTTTTTCTTCAAAATAGACCTCACCCAAGAACAGCGACATTCACTTACTGCGCCTACTGTGGACATGCTTCAAAACATGGACGACAACATGTTCATCAGGTGTTATCTGCATGGCGATTTTCCGGCAGAATACAAACATCTCGAACAATCGATACGCGAACGTTTGGACGAATTTCGCGATTATAGCAATGGCAATATTGAGTACGAATTCATAGATCCATATCAGAGTGGTGACAACAAAATAATAAAAGAAACAGGGGCAGCACTTTTAGAAAAGGGATTGAAATACACCACCATTCCCATCAACGAAAATGGCGCACAAGGCAGCAAAGCAATATGGCCCGCAGCCATTATTCAATATAAAAACAAAGAGTATCCGATTCAATTTCTGAAGTCCGATTTGCCATCAATAGATCCTTTGATGGTGGCCAATAGCGTAAACAATTTGGAGTATGAATTGGCGAGTAGTATCAGGAAGATATCGCGTGTTGAAAAACCCGCGATTGCCGTATTGCAAGGCCACAAAGAATTGGATGCCCTGCATATGGCCGATTTCATTTATGGCCTCAGCAGCAGCTACGATGTGGAGCCTGTCATCATCGACTCTCAAGTGGATGCTTTGAGCGATAAGTTGGATGGAGTTGCATTTAGAACCAACAGATACAAAGCGTTGATAATAGCAGGCCCAGATAGCATTGTGAGCGATAGGGATCGCGTTATTATCGATCAATTTTTGATGAATGGCGGAAGAATACTTTGGCTTTTGGATGCGTTGCACATGGACATGGACAGCCTAAAGAGCATGGATGCCATGGCGGTCTCAAATGAAAATGGTTTATATGAAATGCTGTTTGAATACGGAGTGCGTTTGAACCGAACATTGATAGCCGATTTTCAAGGCGTGCCTATAGTGCTGGTGGACGGCCAACAGGGCAATCAACCGCGATATGTAACGCGCACCAACTACTATGCACCACTCGTATTCTCGCCTCAAAAAGCGCATCCAATAGTCTCCAATCTGGATCCTATAAAATTCGAATTTGCAGGCAGCTTGGACAGTGTGAATCAAAATGCAGAGGTGCGTAAAATTCCACTCATTCATAGCTCAACACTGGCAAAAGAACTGCGCGCACCCACACGTGTGAGTATGGAAATATTCCGCTTTAATGAAGATTATTTTAAGAATGGAAACAAACCCAATCAGATGATGGGAATGATACTGGAAGGAAAATTTCCGAGTGCATTTCGCGACATTATTGGCACTGCCATCAAGAGTAGTCCTGAGATTGCTTTTAAGGAAAAAAGTTTGAACACAAAAATGATTGTAATAGCGGACGCTGATGTTGCATACAACGAAGTGGGAATGAAAGATGGAAAACCCACACCTCGACCATTGGGTTATGAGCCGGGTGCGAAACGAATTGTTTATGACAACAAAGAATTTTTGCTCAATTGCATGAACTATTTGTTGGACGACAATGCGCTAATAACAGTGCGTTCCAGGGCCATTGAAGTGCGTGTGTTGGATGAGGCATTGGTTAACTCCAACAGAACAAGTATAAAATTACAAAATACCTTGTTGCCCATACTCTTGCTACTAATCATCGGTCTTGTTCAGTTTTTTTGGAGAAGAAAAAAGTGGAGTACACAACTCATTGCACCATCACATTCCGATTTGAATAGCAGAGGAAAATAATTTTGAAGCAATTTGAAAAGGCATTTTCGCTTTATATCTTTTGTGTCAATAAAAAAAACACTTTGACAATTGTTCCCTCCATTTTCATTAATTACATCAAATCAGAAATAGATGAAAAAAAACATCCTACTTTTTATATCCCTTATTGCTCTTGCGTTTGCCGCATGGTTCATATATCAGCGTAAGAACAACAGCACCATCGCCAATCAACCACTTACCGATTTTGCTATCACCGATACTGCGGCAGTTTCTAAAATCATCATCACCGATCTGCATGGCGACAGGGCCACTTTACAAAGAATAACGGGCCAACGCCTATGGAAGTTGAACGACAATTATTTGGCCCGTGCAGATGCCATCGATCTACTTCTAAAAACTTTTAATAGAATAAGAGTGCGGGGAAATGTGTCAGACAAATCGCGCGACAACATCATGAAAATATTGGTAGCAGCCGGAAAAAAAGTAGAAATTTACACGACCGGTAGCGAGCCTGCCAAGATCTATTATGTGGGCAATGCAACAGAAGATCACACCGGCACTTATATGCTACTAGAAATACCCGGTGTAGGCCGCAGCGAAGAGCCATACATCACACACATGGAAGGCTTCACAGGATTTCTCAGCTCACGCTTTTTTACTAGTGTGAACGAATGGCGATACACAGGCATTTTCGAATATCCACAGCTTGAGTTCAACCGTGTTCGTTTTGTCAATCACTACAATTCTAATTATTCTTTTGAGGTGAACTATACGGGTCAAAACAACATCACGCTTAACGGTGGTTATACCGCCTCCAATCAATCCTTCACTTTACCCATTCCACTATTTGATACCCTTGCAGTAAAGGACTTTTTAATACGATTCAAGAAAGCACATGTAGAAAGCTACAACACACTGCTGCGGCCCGAAGCCATGGATTCACTGCGCAGTATTTCTCCAGCCTTTTCCATTTTTGTAAGAGAAAATGCTGGTGTCGAAAAACACATCCATCTCTATTTGAAACGTGCCGCCAAACCCACCACCGATGACGATGGAAATCCATTCCCTTGGGATCGCGATTATTTCTATGCACTCACCAATACAGATGAATTCGCTATGGCTCAACAATACACATTCGCTTCGCTGGTTCAGCCCTTAGAATTTTATTTGAAAAAATAACTCAGAAAGCTTTTCAATAGCTGGCGCATTCAAACCGTGTTTTTCAAACATGAATTTGACAACTGCGCACTTTGAAGTGAAGATCC
>JAYSWI010000353.1:0-4940 GCA_043718125.1 Flavobacteriales bacterium | reverse complement strand
GTATGTGTAAGAGCTAGCACCAGACCATGCAGGTTTGAAATTGGCACATAAATCATAAGCTCCACTTCCATCGGCACAGTAGCTATCTATTAGGGCTTGTATGCAAACTGTGAAAGGCCCAAGCACTCCATCATAACTTCGAATGGCTACGTAATAGACAGCGCCTTCGGTTAATCCCGAAGTACTCATTGTTTCATTGCCAATTGCTGCATTGTCGTTTTCCATGTCTATTTCCACGCCTGCTGCGTTGTGCAATTCTAAAACGAGGTTCATGCTTGAGGTAGTTGCTACAACCCGCAATGCAGTGGAAGGTGCTGTTATTTTATACCAAACATCTTGGCCACCGGCAGGCAGCACATTGGCCGCTGTGCCCTGTGGCGTAACGGTTGCATAAGCAAGTGTTCCATTGTAGCAGTTGCCGATAGGATATGCCACTCCGGCAATGCTCACATTGGTGGCTGATGCGAAATTGTTGTTTGCAGGCACAACACAGTTATTTACTGTTACACTTACAAAACCTTCTGCGCCACAACCCGAGCTGGTGCGAACAAATGCGCAGTTATTGTCAGGGTCGCCAAAACAGCATACTGCATAGGTCACTACATTAGTGGATGATGCATGAGGCTCCCATTCATAATAAACACCATCGGCTGGCGAGGCTGTTAGTGTAACCATTTCGCCAATGCACAGTTCGGTGGCCGAAGGCGTAATTGTTACTATGAAATGTGCATCTTCTATATCAATCTCTTCCGAAATAGTAAATGCCCCTGTCAGCACACTCATGCTGCGGCATACAAAATACATTGGCCCGCCAATTCCATTTATCCATACTTGCTGGCCCACTGCATTTGGTATTTCGGTATATGGGCCTCCTGAGTTAGGGGATTGCATCCATTGATAAATTATGCCGGATTCTCCATCAGTATCTATCACCTTCAAACATGTGCTGTGGTTGGATTGGGTGCATTGCAACGGAGAGTCTGCAAATACTAATGGATCGTGAGGTGGGCAGGTGCAAGGTGGTGCCATGTGTACGGTGATGGTTTGCGATACTTCATCGCTTACCAGCTGCCCACCGCTGTTAGTGCCCGAAATGGTATGGGTAATAGTGTAGCTTCCTGCTACTTGATAATAGTGTGTTGCTTGCGCTCCTTCGCTAGTAGTGCCATCGCCCCAAGCCCATTGGTACAATGCAACAACGCTTCCAGGTAGTATATCGCTGCCATCACTTGCGGTTACACTTTGTCCCGAAAATCCGAAATTCATTTTGCTCGTTCCTATACAACAAGGAGGTGGCGGAGGCAAAATGCACTTCACTAAAATGGATTGGCAGAATTGTATTTTGTTGAACTTGCTGCACCAAACAGTTAAACATACAGTATAAACTCCATTAGCATTGTAGCAATGTGTTGGGCTTGCGCCAGAGCTCACATTGCCATCACCAAAATCCCACCAATATGCTAAGCTTGTAGAGGGAGTGCAGCCAACTGGGAATGTGGCATTAAACACCCTGCAACATGCTCCGCCAGCGCCTGACGAAACCAAGAATCCATTGGGCAAGCAACATGGAGGTGTGCAATTGACAGTAACTGTTTTGCACACTTGATGATAGATATTGGTGCCAGTACCAACATCGAAACAACAGTCGGTGTGACACACATTAAAAGTACCTGAATACGGAAAACAAAAAGTATAATTGTCACCCGCCAATACAGAAATGAAGGTGCCAAATGTCCATGACTCGCAGCCGTCATTGTTGCCATCAGGTGTGTTGTCGCTAAATGTGACACAACATCCATTGATTGTAAAACTAAAATCGGCATTCAAAACACCACATGGCGGTGTGCAATTGGTTACAATTGTTACACACTTTTCATTTCTACAAACCTGTCCATTGCTTCCTATGGCGCAGTCGCTAAAACAAATTGTATAAGTGCCACTTAGGCTAAAAACATAAGTCATCGTATTGCCCAATGAGGTGAAAATGATATTGTTTGAAACATCCTTTATGGTCCAAAATGGACATAAACCACCTGCGAAATTGGCGGTGAAGGTGTAGGTGCAACCAATATTGGTGTATGTGAAATTGGCATTAGCAGGACACAATTGACATGGAATGGGAGTGTTCAAAAGTGGATTTTGAGTGCATGTTGCAGGTGACAAAACGTAAGTCGCCACCACATCATTCACAGGAAATAAAAATGTGTTTATTTGAAGTGGAAAAAAACCCGGATCGAAATAGCCGCAAGAGTCTTTGCCTTGGAAATCAGTTTGTATAATTTTATTTTCCGAAAAGGTGAGGTCGTCTTCAAAGGCTGCCAAGTTTATTTCGTTTGTATTTCTTTGGGCATACATCTTTGGATAAAAAATGCGCGGATGTGTAGCACTCTGATAAATATCAAAAATGGTAGTGCTCGGGCTGTAATTGACCGAAGGCACTTTCATCTCATAATGCGCACCCCAGACATTCACCGCAGGAAAGTCCTTGTTATATCTAATGATGTAAGGAAATGTGCCAGACACTGAACCGTGAGTTTGATTGTGACCATATCCTGAAATCAATATTTCGCTTGTGGCGCATGTTGACCCAAACTCATAAGCATAATGGTCTTGACTATAACCCGCATTGATGTACCTTGTTTTTGCACCCACTATGGCACCTGTGGTTTGATCGAATGCAGTGATGCCAGCACATTGCAAACTGGAGTAATTATTAAGTTGGTAAAATTCAAAAACAGCATCGTCATAAGCACAATCTGCCGATACACAAGAAGTACCAGGTACATTATTGTCTGAGTACAATTCTTTCCAAATTATGGACCCCGTAGTGTCTAAGAGTGTGGCCAAAGCGCACTGCTCAAAAGCAGGTGTTGATGTGCCGGTGCCGCCAACAAAATATCCCAAGCTGCCAGACCACATATAAGAAGCACTATTACACATATCCCAATCAGGCAATCCCGGAACAATTGGAGAATCAAATTTCCTCGCCCATTGTATGTTTAAATTGTTATCCACTTTTATGGCATATCCCGATTTGCTATCCATGGGGTTATATCCCATAGCCTCAAACCCTGTTATCAAATATCCACCATTTGGATCGGGTGGGAAATAAGTATTGTTGCCTGGTTGCAGATAGAATGCGGAGTTTATCACATTCAATGCAGGGGTGTGCTTATTGGCTAACGGCACATTGATGATGACTTTATTTATGAGGTTAAAATTGGTATCAACACGCATCACAAAACCCAGATCCAAAACACCAACACGCTCGTAGCCGCATACTATGTATGTGTCATTATTGCCTTGCACCACATGGAGTGCATGTTCGTTGTTGGCAGTGCTCATGGTCACATCCAAAAGCGGATTACCAGCCGCATTTATTTTCAGCAAATGCACATCCCAGTTGCCACCTACAAAGCTGCTTCCGCATTGTATATAGCCCAAGCGCGAAATACTGCTGACAATAGATGTATGATCATCGCTCATGCCATGTTGATACATAAAATTGAATTGCGCATTCAATATCTGCTGCACAAAAATGAATAATGCCAACAGCATCATTTTGGAAGTAGGAGTCCTTTTCATAATCTAAAAAATATTTATTCTTTTGTTTTGATTGGACAAAATTGAATTGAATAAATAAGCTCTTGAAGCACTTTGATTAAGTGGTGGCGATGAATGATTAAGTGGCAATTTATTTTGACATCGTTTTTTGCTTTCTTTCGAAAGTCATAATTGCACTATCAATTGCAAACGAAATTTTTGAAAATATGTCTTGCCTTTTTGCTTCACTGTTGCGGCACTTGGGTGCAGGCCCAGCAGCCAGTATGGGTTAATTACACTAGTGCCGATGGACTTCCAAGCAACGAGGTGTATCAAGTGCATCAAGACAAACGTGGTTTTATTTGGTTCTGCACCGATGGTGGTGTCAGTTGTTTTGACGGAAAAACGTTTCGTAACTTCAACTCAGAAAATGGATTTCCGGACAACACCGTATTGGGTCTTTATGAGGATAAAAAGGGTAATCTATGGTTTCGAACACTTACGGGTCGAATAGTGTGTATCAATACAGAGACTTATGAATTGTCAATTATTGAAGCGCGTATAGAAGAATATTTTCTTAACTCGCTCTTTGTAGATGATGATGAGGTTATTTGGGCAAGTGCTTCTTCCGCTACTAAATTTTACAAAATATGGCCTCCATATCAACCTGAAAACATACAATCCTTTTCGGACACCAGTGCTTCCATTCACCTATATAAACATGATAATGGCGGTTTTACATATTACAGATCGCGCAATTTTGGTATGCAAAACATGGCAATACATTCCGATAATAAAACCCAAATTTTGCAATTCAATGACATTAAAACTAGTCTCAAATTAATGAATTTTGAATCGCATACCTTCATCACTACGCCCTCTTCAAATTGGATGATATCAAACGATTCCATTGTTACCTCATTCGAAGTAGATGGCAAAATTTCTAATACCACTATTGATTCAAACAACAACCTTTGGCTGTGCCTATTGGGTAGCAGGGGCGTATTATTTTATGAAAATATTGACGTTACAAAAAAACCAATTCGATACTTTGAAGGCATTGGTGTTTCAAGCGTGCTTCAAGATGATGAAGGAAATTTTTGGATTACCAGCACAACAAACGGAGTGTTTTTTGTGTCGTCATTCGACATACTTACATACAAATCAACGCTTGCTAATTTATCAAATAAAGTCACCGGGGTTTTTTGCACAAATGATGGAACAGTGATAGGAAAAAATTATGATGTTACTTATTTCCAAGTTCAAGAAAATGAAAAGGTCTCCGACAAAATGGACAAAATTGTTAGCTTCAAATACGATCATTCATTTCGGTCACATTTTTTTGAAACTATTGTCACACAGCGAGTGGATAATGATGAATATTACCCGTCAACCGA
>JAYSWI010000352.1:0-1736 GCA_043718125.1 Flavobacteriales bacterium | reverse complement strand
TTCGGTAAGAAGTATTGCAATGTCCAACTCACCATTACTTAAGGCCTTAGTCATTGCGCCTGTGCCACCAGCGTATATGGTCCACGACAAATCAATATTTGCAGAAGAAAAAATATCGTGCTCTGCGGCCAATTGCCAAGGCAAATTGAAATGTTCAGGGACTCCTCCTATTCTGATGTGTGATTTCACTTTTTCAATTGTTGATTTGAAGATTTATTGACTCGTTGACTCGTTGACTCGTTGACTTGTTGATTTTTTGATTTATTGACTTGTCTGTGATTTCAATTTCTCTGCATCCATTTCTGCTAAAAAAAATTATGCCCTTCCAACTTTACAACATCGTTTCATATCAATCAACAATTGAACAAGTGAACAAGTCCTTAATAAGTGCCTGCGCGTTTTCTTAACAGCCATTCTGCACCAAGAAGCAATAGCAACAAAGCAAGTATCCATTTGTAATTGATAAGGTCTTTTAGTTGTTTGTTCTCGAAAGAAACGGATACGATTTCTTTTCTGTTGCGTATCATTTCCACCAACGAATTCATGTTTTGAGGATACACCATTGCGCCATTGTTGTCGTTGGCGAATTGGTTGAGAAGTCTGTGATCAGCAATGGTGTTTACCAATTCTAATTGCAGTGCACTCACGCTGAATTCGCCTTTTTCGGTTTGAGTTCCAATGTCGGTCATTGCACTAGCTGTATAGAAATAATTGCCCACGGGCAGTTGGCCCACAATCAATTTGTAGCGTGTGCCATTGGGCGAAAAGGTGTATTCAAAATTTTCATTTTCTTCATTGCGTATAGCAATTTTTATTTCGCGATTTGTGATGGCTTCATAACTTGCATTGTATAATTCTGCTTCAAAAATGACGGCCTCGTTTTCAAGAAAATCATTTTTCCCTGTTACTCTAAACAAACTTTTGTCTTCTTTACTTGCCATGTATTGCACCACTTTGGTAACAAGCGCATTGAAATAATTGTGTGTCTCAAATTGTTGAAACGCACCAAGTCTCCAACGCCACAATCCCTCTCCTGCTATCAACCCAATTTTGTTGTTGTCGCCATTTTTATTAAATGATATGAGCGGATTCTTGGTTTGAATTTGTCCCACTTGCTGGTTGATTAGACTGGTGACTCCCGGGCTGTAAGCTTGTTCGCCAAAAGGCATTTGCAGTGGCGGCAATGTTTTAAAAATCATCTTCAAATCATCTTCCAGAGTGAATAGAGAAAATTCTTGTGCAAATGTTCCGCCTACATCAGTGTTGCTGTTGCGATAAAACTCAAGAGCATACCCCAATTTCAAATCATTAAATGCACGAAAATCTGTTTGGGCACCCCACACAAAAAGTGATGGCACATTTTCTTTCAACGCGCTCTGTATCGCACTCATTCCGTTAGCACCAATAGCAGGTAGTTGATGAAAAATAACCAGATTGTAATCAGAGATATTGCCGGCAAATTCGTTGAAGAGTTTTATATCCACTTGATAACTTTCGTTGCTGACCAGTGCATCGCGCAGGGCATTCAAATCGGGATGTGGGGCGTAAGCCAAAACAAGCACTTTCTGTCGGCTATCAAGGACATCAATAAAAACATCTTTTCTGTTATTGGCATAAGTTATCTCCTCGCTCAAGGTTGAAATCGCAACAGTGTATTTCTGCAATCCTATTTCAGTTGCATCCAGGGTAAGATTTACCTCTTGCGTAAAACGCTGGCCATCCAATAAAATAGTTTT
>JAYSWI010000351.1:0-1739 GCA_043718125.1 Flavobacteriales bacterium | reverse complement strand
CACAATTTCCGAACCCCTTGCATGATGTTTTGGATTAGAACTTTCTACCAAAGTGATGGCTTGTGCCAACGCCCCCTTATCACCACACATCAGTAATTGCGACAATTTATTTACATCCAATTCGCGATGAAATTGAATGCGTTTGACGGCTCCATTGGTGGCTTTATTTCGTGCTGATTGTTCCAAAATTTATTAGATGGGCGAATGTAAATGAACGACATTGAAACGCCCAAGTGTCCATAAGAAATGGCGACAAAATCATTTCCATATCTACCTTTCGCCACATGAATTCATATACGTTTTTATTTGTTCCACTTGCCGTAGAGTCTCTTCAAAGAATCATTCAAGATGTTCAGGAAGTTTCATTGGTTTCAGCAGAAAAAGTTCGTACAAGAATTTTTCACAAACTGCATCTCATTCACCACCATCCTACACAAGGGTCCAAAAAATTTGAAACAAATAGCGTCAAAGGACATTTGAGATTGGCAACAGTTCTGAACTACAAAATTTATTTTTTGCTGGAATCCGAAAGAATAATCGTTCTTGATTTATTGATAGATAAAGATGCAAAATTGAATTGAATAATATCACTTTCAGCACCTGGCAATTTTTGATAGGTGCTACTCGATATTCTAAAAATATTGACCTTAATATTTTAAAACAAAATCATGATCTTTCACCCCTGGCACGAAGCCGATAACGATTACGACAATAAAAATGGAACTGTCAATGGCATCATTGAAATTTCGCGTGGTAGCAAAGCGAAATACGAAGTAGATAAAAAATCTGGCTTACTGCGCTTGGACAGAGTGGTTTTCGCTGCGTTCGCTTATCCTATCAATTATGGTTTCATTCCTCAATCGCTGGGCGATGATGGCGATCCGCTAGACATACTTGTGCTAAGCGAAGTGAGCATAAAACCGCTTTGTCTTGTGAAAGCAAAAGTGATTGGCTACATGGAAATGATAGACAGCGGACAAGGCGATGAAAAAATAATTGCCGTGGCTGAAGGCGATATGAGCGTTAGCCACATCAACAGCATCGAAGAATTGCCAGCAAATTTCAAAGCAGAATTAAAACACTTTTTTCTGCACTACAAAAATCTGTTGAACAAAGAAGTGCTTGTGGACGATTTCAAAGGCATGGCAGAAGCACTTGCTGTTATCGAAAAATCATTGGTGAACTATCAGAAGCAATTTCCAAAGTGATAAAAAGCAAACTGCCCAATGTGGGCACTACCATTTTTACGGTGATGAGCAAACTCGCTGCTGAAGTGGGTGCCGTGAATCTTGGGCAAGGCTTCCCAGGCTTTCAGATGGATATGCAGTTGGGAAAGTTGGTGGAGAAATACATCAGCAAAGGATTCAACCAATATGCACCGATGCAAGGCATCATGGAATTGCGGAAAATACTTTCCGTCAAAATCAAAAAGCTTTATGGCCATGAATACAGCGCTGATGATGAAATCACAATAACTGCCGGAGGTACACAAGCTATATATACTGCTATAACCGCTCTAGTGCATGAAGACGATGAAGTAATACTGTTCGCGCCTGCTTATGACTGTTACGCACCCGCAATAGAACTGAACGGTGGTAAAAGTGTCTGGGTGAATTTGCATTATCCCGACTATAAAATCAACTGGGGGCATGTGAAAAAACTTGTCAATCACAAGACACGAATGATAATTATCAACTCGCCACACAATCCGAGTGGCACCTGTATGAATGAAGATGATA
>JAYSWI010000036.1:0-8388 GCA_043718125.1 Flavobacteriales bacterium | reverse complement strand
TGATGATTGCGTTTTTGTAGTCAATTTTTCTTCCAAGCGAATCTGTCATAATGCCATCGTCAAGTGCTTGCAGAAGTAGATTGAAAACATCGGGGTGCGCCTTTTCAATTTCATCCAAAAGAATAATAGAATATGGACGTCTGCGCACTTTTTCCGTTAGTTGTCCTCCTTCTTCGTAGCCGATGTAGCCCGGAGGAGCTCCAATCAATCGGGATACAGCGAATTTTTCCATGTATTCACTCATGTCAATTCGTATGAGTGCTTCCTCGGTGTCAAACAAATATTTTGCAAGTTCTTTTGCAAGTTGGGTTTTGCCCACTCCTGTTGGCCCAAGGAAGATGAATGATCCTATTGGGCGATTTGGATCTTTCAGTCCTGCGCGATTGCGCTTTATGCTCTTCACCAGTTTTTGAACGGCTTCATCCTGGCCTATTACTGTTCCTTGCAGTTCTTTATCCATTTTGGCAAGTCGTCCGCTTTCTTTTTCTGCCACGCGGGTTACGGGTATGCCTGTCATCATTGCCACTACTTCCTCCACGTGGGCAACAGTAACAGTTACGCGGTGGTTGCGGGTTTCTTCTTCCCATTTCTTCTTGGCCGCTTCCAGTTTTTCTTGCAATTGCCGTTCTTTATCTCGAAGTTTTGCCGCCTCTTCATATTTCTGACTTCGTACCACACGGTTCTTGTCTTCCTTCACATCTTCTATACTTTTTTCTATATCAATTATTTCTTTCGGAACATTGATATTTTGAAGGTGAACACGCGATCCAACTTCGTCCATGGCATCAATGGCTTTGTCTGGCAAGTGCCTATCGGTAATGTATCTTGCTGTCAGTTTGACACATGATTCTAGGGCTTCGTCTGTGTATGTAACACTGTGGTGTTCTTCGTATTTGTCTTTAATGTTGTTCAGAATTTGAATGGTTTCAGCAGTGTTGGTTGGGTCAACAATTACCTTTTGAAACCTGCGCTCCAATGCTCCATCTTTCTCAATATATTGGCGGTACTCATCTAAAGTTGTGGCACCTATACATTGTATTTCGCCACGTGCCAATGCGGGTTTAAACATGTTGCTGGCATCGAGCGAACCACTGGCACCACCTGCCCCAACGATGGTGTGAATTTCGTCAATGAAAAGAATTACATCAGGTGATTTTTCCAACTCGTTCATCACTGCCTTCATTCTTTCTTCGAATTGGCCACGGTATTTTGTACCTGCCACCAACGAAGCGATATCAAGTGTTACTATTCTTTTTCCAAAGAGCACTCGCGATACTTTCTTTTGAATAATGCGAAGTGCAAGCCCCTCGGCAATTGCGCTTTTTCCAACACCTGGTTCTCCTATAAGTATCGGATTGTTTTTCTTTCTTCGAGAGAGAATTTGTGATACCCTTTCTATTTCTTTTTCTCTACCCACTATTGGATCGAGTTTTCCGTCTTCACCCATTTTGGTGAGGTCTCGTCCGAAATTGTCAAGGACTGGTGTTTTGCTTTTGCTGTCGCCTTGTTTTTTGGGAACGTTGCTGCCACCGGTGCCGGAGAAGCTACGGTCATCATCATCATCTTCTGCGCTGCCCGGCATTTCTGCTTTTGGCAAATCATCTTTAGAAATTATGCCATTCATGTTTTCCAACTCTTCGCGCACGCTAGCGTAGTCCACCCCAAATCCGTTGAGGTTGCGGGTGGCCACATTGTCTTGATCCTTAAGTATAGAAAGCAATAAATGCTCGGTACCGACCAAGGGCGACTTGAACGACTTTGCTTCTAGGTAAGTGATTTTTAATATGCGTTCGGCTTGTTTTACTAATGGAATTTGTCCGGTGTTGCTCATCGGGTGTTGGCTCGCTGAGTTGGCCTTTATTGCATTTTCAATTTTTTTGCGTAGTTGTATGAGATCAACATCCATTGTTCCCAAAACTTTTACCGCCAAGCTGTCACCTTCGCGGATGAGGCCAAGCAGTAAGTGTTCTACGCCTATAAAGTTGTGTCCCAATCGCATTGCTTCTTCGCGACTGAAGGAGATTACGTCCTTCACTTGTGGGGAAAATTTTGCTTCCATGCTCATATATCAGTCTCCTATTTTTTTTTTGTTATCAGATTATTGGGCCAAAGTAATTGTTGCGTGGTGCTTGGGCAAAAAGCTAACCGCTATTCCTTAAACGAACAATTCCTGACACGTTGTCCAAAAATATACGAAGCCACAGTATGCTTTGGTTTTAGCCACATTTCTTTTCAACATAACGGAGTATGTTGAATTTGAATTTTAACGTCTCTACTTTGAAAATTAATTCGTAGTCAATCGTTTGCTTTTTTGGTTGCCAAGCCATTACAAATTCTTTTTACTACACCCGCACCTTCATATATAAAACTTGTGTACAACTGCACCAATGAGGCACCTGCTTGCAATTTTTCCAAAGTATCCTCAACGTTATGTATGCCACCAACACCAATTACTGGAAACGCATTGTTGCTTTTTTCAACCAAGTACTGAATTACTTCGGTGCTTCTTTTAGCAAGTGGCTTTCCACTTAAACCACCATTTCCAATCCCTACCAACTTTGATGTTGTGGTCCTTAAATTTTGTCTATCAGTGGTTGTATTGGTGGCTATTACTCCAGCAATTTTTGTGTCAATAACGATGGCGATGATATCGTCCAATTGAAAGCTGGACAAGTCTGGAGCTATCTTTAGAAGTATTGGTTTTTGTTTTGGTCTCAAGTCATTTTCTTTCATCAATGATGTAAGTATTTCTGTCAATGGGCCTTTCTCCTGCAACGCTCTAAGTCCGGGAGTATTGGGTGATGATACGTTGACTACGAAATAATCCACCACATCAAATAGTGTATTGAAGCAAGCGATATAATCATTAACGGCTTCTTCATTTAATGTTAATTTATTCTTGCCAATGTTGCCTCCTATGATGATTTTTGTTTTTCTGTTTTTCAATTTTTCGGCTGCTGCATAAGCACCACCATTGTTGAAACCCATGCGGTTTATCAAGGCTTCATCTTTTGGCAATCTGAAAAGTCGGGGTTGGTCGTTTCCAGACTGGGCCAAAGGAGTGACAGTGCCAATCTCAATAAATCCAAAACCCAGACATTCGAGTTGATCCACCCAACGGGCGTCTTTGTCAAAACCTGCTGCGAGACCTACTGGATTGGGAAATCGCAATCCAAATACTTCACGCTCAAGAGAAGGTTGATTGACGTGAAAATGTTTTTTTACTATTCTTTGAAAAGCGGGAACTGAACAAAAGAGACGCAACAAATTCATCGCTAAATAATGCGCCTTTTCTGGAGGGAACAAAAAGAAAATTGGCTTGATAATTTGTTTGTACATGTGTTGAAATAAGCTACGGAATTGGAATCGTTTTTTGCAGAGTTTTTTACTCAAACGCTTTTTTTTTTAAAATTGATATTGTGCGACTAGGGCAAAATAAATTATTTCTCCAAATTTTCAAATTGGTACTATTTCAATTCACCGTTTTCTATCATCTCCATCAAATAATGACTCCATGTAATTGATTTTTTCGCCCATTCAATTTTAAGACTAAGTTTTTCTTCGGCATTCAATTGCCAATCCAATTTCAATTCTCTAATTCGATTTGCAATGTCTTGAATAATGATGGCTGCAGCTACCGATACGTTTAAACTTTCAGTGAAGCCATACATGGGCACAATCATCGTTGCGTCAGCAAATTTCATGGCTGTTTCACTTGAGCCACTTAGTTCGGTGCCCAAAACAAAGGCAGTCTTTTTTGTCAAATCCACTTGGTTTAGAGTAATGGCATTTTTGTCAAATGCTGTCACTACTATTTGATATCCTTTGTCCTTGAGTGCCTTTAAACAGATTTGAGAATTGTTCTCTTCCTTGTTATATCTCTTCATTGTAAGCCAGTCATTGGCTCCTTTTGCTATGCGTCTATGGTGTTGAAATGAATGTTTGTTTTCAATGATGTGAAGATCTTGCATGCCAAACGCCTCTGCGCTTCGCAGGATGGCACTGATGTTTTGAGCTTGATAAATATCCTCCAGAACTATTGTGAAATATCGGCTACGATCATTGATCACTTTTTCAAAAAGTTCGCGTTTGCGATCGCTTAAATGTTCGCTTAATATTTCGTACAGCCTTGCATTCATATTATTCACGTAGAGCAAAACATTAAAAACAGAAGAGGCTGCCCATTAGGTAAAGGCAGCCTCTTCATTTGTGCAGTTGGGTTGAATTACTTCACTTTACCTGCAAGCTCAGCACCAGCTTTGAACTTTACAACGTTCTTAGCTTTGATAGTGATTTCTTTTCCAGTTTGTGGGTTGCGACCTTTGCGGGCTGCACGCTTGTTCACACTGAAAGAACCGAAACCAACTAGAGCAACACGGTCACCTTTCTTAAGTGCCTTTGTTGTTGTCTCGATAAAACCATCCAACGCTTTCTTAGCATCTGCTTTTGAAAGCTTAGAGCTTGATGCCATAGCATCAATTAATTCTGCTTTGTTCATTTGAGATTTGATATTTAGATTAAACATTACGATAAGCTGAATTACTTATCTGTGGCCAAATGTAGAATGATCGTATTGCTGAAACCAAGAGTCTATGCGGTAAATTTCACTCTTTTGTTGAAAAAATGCAGCAATTGTTAACAAACACACGTTTTTGCGCACAAAAACACCCGCTTTTAGCCAGCTTCAACACATTTGATTCATAATATTCCAACGTTATTGGGTTGAAATTGGAACCAATATTTAGAATTATGCTCATTTTTCGGCATTACAATTTCAATAAAAAATACAAATTTTTTATTGGGAAATTTCAAAAGCAATTCCTTTCATTTGTACCCGAACAAAAAAAAACATTATGATAAAACATTTTCTATTCTCTATGATTTTGCTTTCCGCAATGAATGCGAGTGCAACAACATACAATATTGAAGTTGGAGGCAATCAAAATATTACGCCTTATTTCGATCCGCAAAATTTGAATTTGTTGGTTGGAGATGATATTGTTTGGACTTGGGTTTCAGGTCAACACAATCTTGTGACCACCGCAGCACCTGACCCTTTTGATAGCGGTTCGCACTTGACTCCTTTTATATGGACAAAAATATTTACTGTGCCAGGCACCTACAGTTACGAATGTTCATTGTTTAATCATGCCGATACACAATTTGGTGTAATCACTGTTGGGCCGAATGCTGTGGAAGAAGTCGCGGCTATTTTGTCTGTGGATTTTAATATTATCCCTAACCCAGCGGCAAGCAGCTTTGTTATAGAAAAAACTTGCGTTTGCAAAACCAATATCAACGTTTATGATTTGACTGGAAAAATTATGATGTCATTTATGGATGTGGCAGACATGACCAAGCGTATTGACATAAGCGCCTTTCCTCAGGGTATTTACTTTGTTGAATTGAATGCTGTTGGAAATATTTCTAGAAAACGTTTGTTGGTGAAGTAGAAAATTACATTTCATAAAAAACAAAAAAGGCGTTCGTTACTGAACGTCTTTTTTTTATATTCTTGCCGCTCACAATAACCTCAAATAAATAATTTATGACAAAGAGAATTTTATCGTCCCTTATTGGGATGTTCTTTTTTATTGGTGCCAATGCACAATTTAAAGAAGTGGATTTGAAGAATGGTCCAACGTTCGATCCCAAAGGCAGTATCAGCGATTTCATTGGACAGCAAGATGACATTCTTTATTATACCTCATGGAAAAGAGGCCCATGGTTGGGCGGTATCAAGGCTTCTTCGCTTGCCACAGCTTTCGAAACGGAGATAGTGATGCCCGAACACAATGGGAAAGAAGTAATATGGTTAAGCACCGAATTTTTAGGTGGCGAATTGGTGATGTTCTGTACCTCCTTTGATAAAAAGGCAGATGTGAAAACACTTTTCGCTCAGAAGCTAAATGATAAGGGCAACAAAGAAGGCAAGCTGATAAAGTTGGACGAAATAAGAACTGAGTCAAGACGAAACACAGGCAACTTTACATACAGCATCAACCAGGAAACAGGCCGTGTGCTCATATTCGCTAATCCGCCTTATGAGAAATATTCCAAAGAAAAATTCAGTTTCAAGGTAATAGATAAGGAATTGGAATTGGTGTGGGAGAAAGAGATTGAATTGCCTTACCCGGACAAATATTTTTCAGTAAGCGATTTTATGATAGACGCCAATGACGTGGTCTATATGACATGCGCCTTCAACGAGTATGCAGAGACAAGAGAGGAACTTGGTAAAAAGAAGGCAAAGGAAGCGGCCCAAGAGAGAGGGGGCAATTGGTTCACATACAAATTGCTTAGTTACAATGACAAATTGGACAAAGTAAAAGAGTATGATATTGAATTGGAAAAGGGCCAATCCATTGTAAGTTTCAACTACAACTTGGATGTGAATGGCAACATCAATGTCGCTGGGCTTTATGCCAATGGCAACGATAAAGCAGGAGGTGCCAACGGGGTTTATCTGGTGAAAGTGGATGGCAGCTCTGGAAAAATTACTACCTCAAACATCAAAGAGTTTGACAAAACGATGGTGGAAGAATACTTGAAGGCAGCACTTGGCGAAAAGAAAGGACAGAAGCAAGCAGACAAAGGTGAAGGCATCAGTTCGTTTGTTGTAAACGAATTCATCAATAAGACAGATGGAGGACTACTCATATCAGGTGAAACATACAGGCGTTACACCGTATGCACCACCAACAGCAAAGGACAAACAACTTGCTCAACTCATTATGAATATGGTTTTATCATCGTGGTGAACGTTTCGCCAACGGGAGAAATAATTTGGGTTTCACACGTACCAAAATATCAACATACGGTGAATGACGGTGGATTTTATTCTTCATACGCATTGATGATAAAGGGTGAAAACATGTACTACTTTTTCAATGATAATGTGAAGAATTATGACCCGAAGAAAAAGCCAACACGGGTGTATCCAATGACATCTTCAAAGAAAGCCGTAACAACTATAGCCCGCTTGGATGGCGAAGGAAAAGTGAAAAAAGAAGCGGATGCAAAACTGCGCACTGAGAAAAAAATGTTGCGTCCCAAAGTGACCAAGTATGTGAGTGAAGACAAAAAGCAAGTGGTGCTGGCCAAATGGGGCAAGAAGGAAAGTGTAGTGGAGATAAAGATTGATGAATAAGCCAAATTTAGAAATTCCTAATAAAAAAAACCGATTGAGGATTCAATCGGTTTTTTTTTATGTGTCGTGACATTTCTATTCGCCCTTCCAAATAATTATTTTCCTGTCATCGCTGCATGAAATAAGCAGGTCTTTTACATATAAAAGTTTGTTGACCGAATGAGAATGTCCGCCAGCTTTTGCATCCATTCTTTGTATGGGTTCAAATGATTGTGCGTCCCAAATCTTGATGGATTTATCACGACTACTGGTGGCACAAACGCCTTCACCAAAAACAATGGAATAAATTGCATAGTTGTGCGCTGGCAATGAAAGCACATTCACAAATTCTTCGCTCACGTTCCAGATGCTTACGTGTGCGTTTTTACCTCCACTTACTAAGACTTGTTTTGCGGTATGCCACGCCACCGCAGTAGCTCCACCTTGGTGTGCAATTATTTTCTCTTTCTCATTTAAGAAATCTAAATCAAGTATGCGCACACTACCATCGCCACAAGCAACAGCTAAAATATTGGCTTCAACATTCAGTGCCAATTGACGCAATTTTATATTACCCAACGGAATATTGCGCACCAGTTGCAGCGAAGAAATATCCCAAACGGAAAGAAAACCATCGCCACCTGCTACTTGCAATTGGTCACTTTTGGGGTCAATTGCAAAATCATAAATACCATTGGTGTGTGTGGTGAAATATTTAATTTCCTTCTTGCTTAAGTAATCTATTACATGAATTCCTCCGTTAGAATTTCCTATAAAAAGCAGTTGGAATTTTTGACTGAATAGAATGGCATAAACCGCTGCTTCCAACTTCACAACAAATGGTTCTTGTTGGCCCGTTTCAACATTCCACTCCACCACATGTCGGTCTGCTGAGGCCGAAAAAAATGTGTGCGCCTTGCTACCCTCAGCTACGGAATAAACCGCACCAGCATGTTCCGAAATTGAAAATTGTTTTACAAACTTCATATCAAGTGGACGAAGTTAGCCTTACCCATCCTTCTATCTTTGAACACACTTTTTAAAGAAAAAAACATGACAAAAATTTTGCTTTTTGTAATTGTAGGTCTGCTGATTTACATCATTCTTCAATTGAAAAAAAACAACGGTGGAAAATGGTATTGAAGGCTTCAATCAATATCTTATCTGATTCTTTCGCAGTTTACAAGTATCTATGATGAAATCCGAAGAATTCCAATGTTTATAGCTAGAACATTAAATCCAAACATTGAACCCCGCTG
>JAYSWI010000350.1:0-1739 GCA_043718125.1 Flavobacteriales bacterium | reverse complement strand
AAGTTTGAACCACTCTCACAATGTCCAACTATATAAATTTGTTTTACACCATTGAGATTTACATAATCAATGTCATTTGCAACATCGATTCCAATTCCCCCAATATATCCGTCCCATATTATTTCTCCATAAACATCAAGCTTTACTATTAATGCATTATTTTCATCCACTGGTCCAAAGTTGTAATGTAATGAACTAAAACTTTGAGTCCCGCCTGTACTATATCCAACTGCATAACATTCACCATCTTCGTTTACATCGATAGCATTCGCACAATCAATATCGTGAGAACCGATAAATGTTAGCCACTGACTTTCGGCAATATTATTAAATTTACAAATAAGCATTTCAAAGTCAAGAAAGAATGGATCTATTGTTTCGCCAATTTCGGAATCAAACGAACTCGATCTTGACTCCCCACATGGGAATGATGTACCATCAGGCAATGAAGCTATGTCGCAAAAACGATCCAAATTATTTCCGCCAACATGTGTACTCCACAAAGGATTAGGTGCTTGCAAAGCGACACTACCAACCAACTCCCCCATCTCCAATACCAGCGTCCCACTCCAACTTCCAAAAGAAGAAAAACTAACAGCATTCCCACTAACCAAATAACTCGGTTGCCAACTCAAAAGTGTGAGCACACCTGTTGTGTTATTCATGGTGTATGCCTTCGCTTTGGTGTAAGTGATATTACCAATTGTTGTTGCAATAATTAGTTTGCCACTTCCATCCACACTCAAATTATTTTGTCCAATAAATGTCATCTCAAAATCGGCTGTGGGTGCGCCTGTGCGGGCCACTATCCAATGCCTAAAGCCCGATGGAGAATGGGTGTAAATGACATCGGTGTTGGTGTAAACTCCACTTTTTACAATCGTGTTTAAGAGGCTTGTGCGAGCACTTCCATAGTTCATGTGGCCCAAATAATAATTGTGATATTCTTTGCGCTCTGCAAAGGGATAAACCTTTGCGTTGGTGGTTCCTTTCGTAAAATTCATGTCCACTCTATACGTGGTGTCTTGGTTGGTACTGTCCATGGCTTGCACCAGTTGGTAACAAATTTTGGTGTCGTCAATGTACGTTGCTACGCGGTGGTTTTGGTTGTAATATTTTACTGTTGCGTTGCCTGTTCCATCCTCATTGCGCAGTTGTTTGTTGTTGGTGATGTAGCCGCCACTGCCGCTATATCCATCGGTGGGTTTGGGGGTGTAGATAGTTTTTTCACTCCACTTAGTAAGCGAATATTTATAGCTGATACCTGCGTTACTATTTACTCCAGTTTGCCCTGCTACATAAATATCGCCTGTGCCAGTGACCACCATGTTGCTGGCCATGTCATTCAAGTTGCTCACTCCATTAAATCTGTTTTGTGCAAGCACATCACCGTTGGTGTTTTTTAGTTTGGCTATGTAATAATCGCTGTTGCCCACTTTGTTAGAATTTCCACACAAATAAAGTTGGCCTGTGGCATCGGTGGCGAGGTCTATGGCTTCATCATTTTCCGGAACTTGCCCTGAGCCTGCCGAAGGGTCAATTATTTTCTGCCAACCCATATTTCCGTTTCCATAGGTGAGCTTGCTTACAAAGATGTCTGTTGAGCCATCAGCAAGGGTTGTAGAGCCACCAACGTACATTGAGCCACTGAAAAGTTCTATGCTATTTGCAATATCGTTTCCGTTGCTTGGGCCGTTGTAAGAAAAATTCCAAATACTTGTAAGTGTCTGATTAAACTT
>JAYSWI010000349.1:0-4970 GCA_043718125.1 Flavobacteriales bacterium | reverse complement strand
CCCGGAGGCGCTTCAATGGGCTTCGGGGTTTGCTATTTATACCTGTGCCATTATTTTCACCGAGGGCTGTGCGGATCATTATCCATCAATTGCAGACTCGGTGGTTTACGATTTTTCTACACCGCTTAAACCAAGCATTTATTTTGATATAAGCAATTTTTTACCCTGCGAAAATGACTCGGTGCTTTATACCGCAATTGTATCTAATGAGGGTGACTCACCCTCCTATCAATGCCTGCTTGATGGGCTGCCTATTTCAGGTGCCACAGGGCCTACACATGTTTTGTTTTATGACAGTGATAACACAGAAATTTCTTGCCAATTGATGGCCTCAGGATGTCCAACAGCAGATACCTTGATCTCAAGTGCCTTGCCTGTCACATTTTATGAATTGCCCAATATGAACATAACTCAAAATGGCAACATACTGAGTGGAGTTTCTGGCCCCAACCAAACTTATCAATGGGCCAACTGTGTTCCTTTTTATACAATAGCATCAGGCAACACATTGAACTTTGCCCCTGGTGTCAGCGGGTCTTATGCACTTATAGTCAATGGCCTCTTTTGCGCAGATACATCGGAGTGTATCAATTTTGTATTCGACAAAATATCAGAAATAAATTTCTTTGGCCTTTCTGTCAATCCAAATCCTACCGATGGCGTTGTGCAGATTACATACAAAACACTATCAGCCAATATGAATTTAACTGTATATAATGCGCTTGGCAGTGAAGTTTTTACTGAAAAAATTATTGGAGCAAAGCAGCAAACAATTGACCTTTCTAATTATGAAAAAGGGGTTTATTTCATAAGACTTGAAAACGAAGAAGCCATTAGTATGGAACGTGTGGTTTTGAAATAGTGCCGTTTGTGTTTATGTTTATTGGTTCTTATTGTTTTCAAAGCTTTGATGCGCTTGTTGCGACTAAATAGAACACGGATTGAACTAATCTGCACGGATTTGAAAAGACATTTTGGATTTTCCCTTTTCGCTCACAGCTTTTCGCATATCGCTTTTCACTTTTCAAATTGAAGGCACAAATGCATTTCATTTGTAACAGAAATGATTCATTCGAAATTTGCTATAGTTGCGATTATGATTTTGGTGTTTTTGACCAATCATAAATCTTCCGAGGCGCAAGACATCCACTTTTCACAGTTTTACAACGCACCGTTCAATCTCAATCCGGCTTTAGTGGGGCAGTTTGATGGTGCCTACCGCTTCGTAGCCAATCAGCGCACACAATGGCGCAGTGTTACTATTCCCTACTCCACTTTCGGACTCAGTGCAGATGCGCACCAGCTAGTGCTACCAGATGGAGTCCTCAACCCAAAGGATGGCAAAAAACTTGAAACCGACTGGAATCTTGGGCTTTCTTTTTTTAAAGACAAAGCAGGCGATTCGCAGCTTACCACCAACAGCATTCAATTGGTGTTGGGGAAAGAATTTGGGATGAGTAATGGTGGTTTTATCAGTGCAGCAATGATGGTAGGATACACCGCCATGAAAATTGATTATAGTGCCTTGAACTACGACAACCAGTGGAATGGATTCAACTACGACCCCAACATTAATTCCAACGAAAATTATGCACGTAGCCAAAGAAGTTATTTGAACATGAACCTTGGAACTACCTACATAAAACGTTTTTCGAAGAAAGAAAATTTGACACTGGGTATTTCACTGTTCAACATCACCAATCCCAAACAAAGTTTCTTTGATGATGGCTATGTAAAACTGGATCCACGCATCAATTTTCATGTACAATATTTATTTGCAATAAAAGAGGAGTGGCTCGCAGAACCCATGTTGCTTTGGGCTACACAAGGGCCGTACAAAGAATTAAATTTTGGTGGTCGCGCACATTACATGATCATGGAAAACAAATGGCTACAGCAAAGCATTTATTTTGGTGCAATGGGGCGCGCGCGCGATGCCGGTTATCTCATAGCAGGACTTCGATATAATGATTGGGATGTTGGCATCAGTTATGACATCAATACAAGCAACCTGAAACCCGCTAGCAGTGGCAAAGGCGGTTTCGAGTTCTCAGCAATATATATTCTGCCAAAAGCGCCCAAAGCCTTTCCTGCGAAGTACTGCAAGGATTGGATGTAGGCTATATCTGAAATTTCTGATACACAAATCCAAGAGGAATTGAGAAAACGTAGTTGTCAAATTGCAACAATTCTTATGTCACAATTTCCAAAAACTAATTTGGATTTAGAACAGCAAATGCAGAAAAAAAAGGGAGCTGTTCGGAAGAATCAAAGACAGCGAGAATGGAACTTTAACAGAGAACCCATCGGTAATATTTTATTTAGGATCAACAATTTCCATTGTTCATGGTCAATTGTCTATTTCATTTGCGCGCCTCAAAAAAAACAACAAAAAGGTAAACATCAATCAAATGAAATATTTTTTCAACGTAGTAGCAGTATCGCTACTTTTTAGCATCGCATCGTGCGACAAGAATACAGGAGTAAGCAATGTGAAACTGGCAACCCCGGGCGACAGCATCAGCTACACATTGGGTATGACCATCGGTGAACAGCTCAACGGTATGGCCGCTGACATAGACATGAGTGATGTGGATTACAAGATGCTACTTCAAGGCATAAAAGATCAACGCGATAGCATCGCAATCATCGAATTGGAAGATGCTGGCAAATTTTTAGATGTGGAATTTCAAAAAAGATACAACGCAAAAGTGGAAGGCAAAAACAAGCCGGATGCTGAAAAATATATAGCGGAAAAAAAAGCAGTTCCAGGCATTCAGGCTACGGCTTCGGGCCTGCTATACCAAATAATTAGTATGGGAACCGGCCTCACCGCAGTGCTGGGCGACACTATCGTTGCGCATTATGTAGGAACCAAAATTGACGGTACCACCTTCGACAGCACCGAAGGCAAAGAGCCAGCAGAATTTCCAATTGCGCCCGGTATGATAGCCGGCTGGAACGAGGGTGTTACCCTTTTGCCCGAAGGCAGCAAATTCATATTGTACATTCCGTGGGAATTGGCTTATGGAAAAGATGGATCCAGAAGTATCGCACCATATTCTGCACTTACTTTCAATATGGAAATTTTGAAAGTGAAGAAGGCCAAACTTTAATTTTTTTGAAGGAGAAAAATTTGAACGCTTGCATGAAAAACGACAAATTCGTGTTGTGATAATTGGCTTCTTTCGGCTTCTGCTTTTTCCTGTTTCCATCCTTTATGGTGTCTTTACTTTTCTGCGAAATAGGCTTTATGATTGGCAAATAATTCGTTCAAAAAGGGGCGTAATTCCAACCATATCTGTGGGCAACATTGTGGTTGGAGGCACAGGTAAAACGCCTCATGCAGCTATGTTGCTACAGCATTTGGAAACATCTTGGCAAGTCGCTTTTCTCTCCAGAGGTTATGGAAGAAAAACAAAAGGATTTCTGATAGTTCATGACGATGCCGATGCGGCCCAGGTGGGCGATGAGCCATTACTGATTGCTCGGCATTTTCCAAATGTAAAAGTTGCGGTTTGCGAAAATCGTTTGGAAGGTTTGCAACGCTTGAAAAATTTATTTCCAAATTTGCAAATAGCAATTTTAGATGACGCATTTCAGCACCGAAGTCTGCGTGCTGATTTCAATATTTTATTGACAGACTGCAATAGGCCTTGGTGGAATGATTGGGTTCTTCCAACCGGCAATTTGAGAGAATTCGCATCTGAAAAGCACAGGGCAAACATCATTGTTGCGACCAAATGTGCCGCAGATATGAATGACACTCTCAAACATGAATTCAAATCCAAATTGAAACTGGACGAGCAACAAAGAATGTTTTTCACATCAATTGAATACTGCGAACCGATACAAGCACATGGCTCAAAACAAGAATGGAACAAAACGAACAGTGCCATTGGTTTTGCAGGGATAGCGAATCCTCAATCATTCAAGCAAGAAATTGAAAAACAATTAGGTGTAAAAAATTTCAAATCATTTGCAGATCATCACATTTTTTCGCAAAGCGAAATCGACAGCCTCACACTCGTATGTGATACTTTTGGCCAACCTATCCAAACATGGATTACCACTGAAAAAGATATGATGCGGTTACGAAAATTAAAATTGCCGCAACAAATTTCAATCTTCTATTTGCCAATAAAAATGCGTTTTTTGGAAGATGAAAAATTGTTCTTTGATACAATTGACGTGCAGGTGAAAAAATTTATTCAATAAAAACAAAACAAGAAGTTGGACATTATTTTTCCAACAACAAACAAGATGAAGCATTACAATATTTTTTTGATGACTATAGTTTGCACCACCATTTTGGCCTGTGGCCAATCGGGCAGAAGGGGAGCAATAAGTGGCGAAGTAAAAGGCGCAGAAGGAAAAACAATTTTTCTGCAAAGGGCCGTCAACAACCGACTTGTGAAAACCGATAGCGTTGTTGTGGGCGATGACGGATCGTTTCTACTTGTTCCGTCCCAACCCCTCGCAATGGACTTTTATGTGTTGTCATTCGATGAAAAAAACATGCTTACCATCATTACCGATAGCAGCGAATCCCTCACTTTGAAAGGTGATCTGGCCGACCTTCAAGGCACAGTAAAAGCAAGTGGTTCGTTGAACACCGAAGCACTGCGAGAGTTAGAGTTGCAATGTGCGCCCATCAACAAAAAGGATCAAGAAACGATTCAGAAATTGACCAACGTTGCATTGAGTAAAGAAGAAAAAGATCAATATCGGCAGCATCTTACGGACAGTAGAAAGTCGCGCAATGATGTTATCAAGACTTGGCTAAACAACAATTCCACTTCTCTAGGAGCGTTGATTGTGGTGCGTCAGTTGGATGTGAAAGTTGATGGAAATTATTACACCAAAGTGTTTGATGCATTAAAGTTGGGCTATGGCAATATGCCAATGTACAAAGCCATGAAGCAAGAAACGGATATGCGCATGGCACCGCAGCCGCCTCAGCAAGAGCA
>JAYSWI010000348.1:0-1742 GCA_043718125.1 Flavobacteriales bacterium | reverse complement strand
CGGGGGTGTCACTATACATAGCTTGTTTCAGTTGCCTTTTGGAAGCTTTGCACCAGTGCGCAACTTGCCTTTTGCTCAGAGTACTTATGGCCGAGTGCATGACACAGAGTCAATCGTGAAAAACATGCAGATGCACGGAAATAAACGCAAACTCATTCGCGAATTGGAGTTGCTCATTGTTGATGAAGTCAGTATGCTTCGTTCAGATTTGTTGGATGCCGTGGACTTCGTGCTTCGCCTTGTGCGCAAGAAAATGAATCAACCATTTGGAGGAGTGCAATTGCTTTTTATTGGCGACATGTTGCAACTGCCACCAGTGGTGAAGGACGAAGAGTGGAGCTCCTTGAAACAATATTACAACAGTGCATTTTTCTTCGATGCACAAGTGCTACGCAAACATGGTTTGGTGTACGTTGAGTTAGAAAAAATTTATCGTCAAAGTGACAATCGTTTCATTGCGCTGCTCAACAATTTGCGCAACAATTTCTTGACCGAGGATGACACAAAATTGTTGAACAATTATTACAAACCTACTTTCAAAGCAGCATCTGATGAGGGTTATGTGACGCTTACAACGCACAACTACAAGGCGGACAAATTGAATAAGGCGTCACTGGAAAGTCTTGGTGGAAAGGCATTTTCTTATCAGGCCCAAGTGCAGGGTGAGTTCGGAGAATATATGTATCCAATAGAAACCACTTTGCAATTGAAGGTGGGTGCGCAAGTAATGTTCATCAAAAATGATCCTACAACTGACAAGAAATTTTACAACGGAAAAATTGCCACTGTTGTCAATTTGGAAGCTGAAAAAATAGAAGTGCGATGTGCCGGAGAAGCATTCAACATTGAGGTGGCCCACTATGAATGGGACAACAACAAGTACAACTTGAATGACGCCAACAACGAAATAGAACAAAAGAAAGTGGGCACTTTCAAACATTATCCTTTGAAGCTCGCTTGGGCGATAACTGTACACAAAAGTCAAGGACTCACTTTTGACAAAGCCATCATTGATGTGCAAGATGCCTTTGCAGCCGGACAGATATATGTAGCACTTTCGCGCCTGCGTTCACTTGATGGATTGGTGCTGACCTCCAATGTTCCGTCCAACGCTTTTAAGGCCGAGCAAAGTGTGGTTGATTTTGCAAAAACGAAACCTGATAAGGAAGTGCTATTTGCGCAAGTGAAGAATGACACATTTGTTTTTCTTCAAAATGAATTGCACCGCAGTTTCGATTTTTCAAACCTGTTGAGAACCCTGCGCGACCATGCCAATAGCTACACAAAAGTGGAAAACAGATCGCGCAAGCAAAGCAGTGCAGAATGGGCGGTTCAGTTGGTGAAAAATGTGGAAGAAATACAGGTTCCTGCCAATAAATTTTTGGCGCAATTGAATCAGATTTTGCACCAAAAGCAGGACGATTTTCTACAGTATCTACATCAACGGCTTACTGCTGCTTTGCAATATTTTGAACCCAAATTGAAAGATACATCGCTCGATATTTTCAAGCAAATAGCAGCCGTGAGTAATGATAGTGGCGTGAAAGAATATTTGGAAGAACTAGGTGAATTAGAATTGATTTTCTACGAACAATTGAAACATATACGCAAGTCGGCTGCCTTGGTCAAAGCCATATCAGAAGGGCGCGAACTAAACAAAAGTGAAATAGAAAAATTGAGCAATGATGCCGAAAGATTGGCCCTTTCTATAAAAGCACAAGAACAAATAAAATCTAAGAAAA
>JAYSWI010000347.1:0-4982 GCA_043718125.1 Flavobacteriales bacterium | reverse complement strand
TGTACTTAATTGCAATTTCGACCTGTTCAATTATTTCCCCTCCGTGTGAGCCATATTGGTTGACTCTTTCAGCTACAGCTGGCATAATGTCTGAAATTTCTTGCAAGCTCACCCTTGGCCTACCAATTAGGCCGCCCAGCTTTACCTTTTGTGTTAATAGTGCACTTTCTACATTTTCGAGATATGGATTAATGTCTTCCGGTGAAATGCTATAATTGTTGATGTATTGCAACATATCCGCTTTGCCTCTTAGTTTATTTTCAACATGAAGCATACGCTGGTCTGAGGCCAGTCCCATGCTGTGAGCTAAAGGTGTTAATCTTTCGTCCGCGTTATCTTGACGCAGAAGGGTGCGGTATTCTGCACGACTAGTAAACATGCGGTAAGGTTCATCCGTCCCTTTCGTGATTAAGTCGTCAATTAACACTCCTATATATGCTTGATCTCGTGTTAATACAAAAGGCTCCCGATTTTGTGTGCTGAGTGCCGCGTTAATTCCTGCTATTTGGCCTTGACATGCCGCTTCTTCATAACCAGTGGTACCGTTGATTTGTCCTGCTAAAAAGAGCCCAGGCAGCTCTTTGGTTTCGAGTGTGTGCTTTAATTGTTCCGGGGGAAAATAATCGTATTCAATAGCGTATCCCGGTCTGAACATACGGGCATTTTCAAAGCCTGGTATTACTTGTAGGGCCTTGTACTGCACATCCTCTGGCAACGAGGTGGAAAATCCATTAACATATATTTCTACTGTATTCCAACCTTCAGGTTCCACAAATAGTTGGTGTTGATCTTTGTCTGCGAAACGTGTAATTTTGTCTTCAATACTTGGACAATAACGCGGCCCAACACCTTGTATTCGTCCAGCAAACATAGGGGATTGTTCGAATCCTGTTGCTAAAATATCATGAACCGTTTGGTTCGTATAAGTGATCCAACAGCAGCGCTGTTTTTCTATTTTTGGGGTATTGGTATAAGAAAACTTTCCGGGGCTTTCATCGCCTTCTTGCACTTCCATTTTAGCGTAGTCTAAACTGCGGCCATCAATACGTGGTGGAGTGCCCGTCTTCATACGTCCAGAACGGAAACCAAGTGAGTTTAATTGTTCCGTTATCCCTTCCGCCTGTTTCTCACCAATTCTGCCACCTCCAAATTGTTTCTCCCCTATATGTATAACACCATTAAGAAAGGTTCCGCTTGTGATAATAACTGCTTTACAATTAAACTTAATACCCATTCCGGTTCTGCACCCAACAACACGGCCTTTTTCGAAAATTATTTCTCGCACCATATCCTGCCAGAAATCCACATTGGGCGTTTGTTCCAGCATCATTCGCCACTCTTCTGCGAATCTCATACGGTCGTTCTGTGTGCGTGGACTCCACATTGCAGGGCCTTTACTGCGATTTAGCATTCGAAATTGGATTGCCGTGCGGTCGCTAACAATGCCGCTATAACCACCCAATGCGTCTATTTCTCTAACTATTTGGCCTTTTGCAATGCCGCCCATTGCAGGGTTACAACTCATCTGGCCAATCTTATTCATATCCATTGTGATTAACAATACCTTAGAACCAAGGTTGGCTGCTGCGGCGGCTGCTTCGTTGCCCGCATGGCCTGCGCCTATTACAATGATGTCGTATGTGTTGTGCATGTAAATTAGTTATTCAAATTTCAACATTAGCAAACACTGATTTTCCTTTTCGCGCATCTTCTTAATATCAGCAGGTGTTTTGTCTTTGAATCCCAGTATGTGTAAAAGGGCATGTACTATTACTCGATGCATTTCTTCTCTGGTTTTAATACCAATCGATTTTGCGTTTTCGCGCACTCTATCTACACTTATGAAAGCTTCGGCATGTATCTCTTTTCCTTCGGAATAATCAAAGGTGATGACGTCTGTGTAGCAGTCGTGTGATAAAAATTGCTTATTTATTTCTAATAGTCTTGCATCACTGCAAAACGTGTAGTGCAAACCTCCAATAGTTTTTGTTTTGAACTGATTGATACAAATACTCCAAAGCCAATCGCGCATGACGGCCTTGTTTGCAATGCTGTAGCTCCTGTCATCATTTCGAAATTGTATTGGATGTGACATGTCTGAGTGTTGAATAAAAAAAGGCGACCTCCAGCCGCCTATATTTCAAACGCTTTGTATATAACTTGATTTATACTGGCTGTCCTTCTAAAACAGCGAAATCCATAACAGCTATACGACCTCCATCTTCAAACGAGCAGGCATCACTCAATTGACGCATAAGGAATACGCCTCTTCCATGAGGTTTTTCAAGGTTTTGTGGTGCTGTGGGATCGGGTAGGTTGTCATAATCGAAACCAGGACCTTCATCTTCTACAATGAAACGCATGGTTTTTTCATCCACAATGTCAAAAGTGACGGTTACTTGTTTTGTTGTGTCAAGTTTGTTGCCATGCACGATGGCATTGTTCACGGCCTCTGTCATGGCAATTAGCAATTCACCGTAATAGTCTTCTTTGACGTTGTATTCTGCAGTGACGTCATCAATGAGGCGTTCTGCAATGTGAATGTTTTCCAAAACCGATGGAAATTTGAGGGTGCGTTTTGCTGAGGGCATAAATTGTTGTGTTTTGAACTTCGCAAATAAAGTTTATTTCGAGCCTAGTTTATTGAAATACGAATTTACTTTTTCTTTGTAATAAGGTTTCAGTGATGGCGGAACAGTTTTCAACAATTCTGTCTCCTTCTGTTTTCTCTGGATGTAATCAGCATATTTAGCAGGGTTGCTTGTAGGATAATCATTTGCTTCGTTGCTCTTGCGTTTTTCTTCTTGTCCTCGAATGCGTTCTGCTTCTTCGGCTTTGAGCAGGCGGATTTCAATGTCCTTTTGTTTGCGCATGGTGTCATCATTTATTTCGTTGTTCACGATATCCTTTTGCAGCTCTTCCATTTCCTTGGCAATCTGTTTCATCTCATTGCCGTTGCCGCTGCCGTCCTCGTTAAGTTCTGCTGCCTTTTCTTCCACAGCCTTTCGTATTGCCGCTTGTTTGGCGGCCATTTGGGCAAGTTGTTGGCTTTGCTGGCCGCCTTCGCCTGTTTTGCCTTTGTTCTTGCCTTGTTTCTTCATTTCTTCCAACTGCTTGGCCAATGATTCTTGCATTTTTTTCATATCTCCTGCACTTGGGGATGGTTTTTTGCCTTTGCCCCCCGGCTTGTTACAACTGCCGCTGCCCGGCTTGTTGCACTGCGATTGACTTTGCATTTGTTGCAGTGCCTCGTCCAACATCAGTGCGAGGTTGTTGAAACTTGTCATCACATACTGCTGTGAAGCCGTTACTTCCGGAGTTCTTCTATCGGGTATTCCCTCCAGGGCTTTATCCATATTCTCATTCACAAGATTTATTTCGTGGTTCACGGCTGCGCTCAATTGTGGTACTCTTTTACTCAGTGCGAATAGAGAATCTTCCACCATTTTACTGTCGTCTTTCAACTTGCGCTGGGTGTGGCCAAGCTTGTTGTAGTTAGGATCTTTTTGGTCGATGGATTTAAAATTGGCCATCAATTCTTCTTGATCGAAACTGAGTGTGATGATGTTTTCGAGCAATGCTCGGAGTGCAGCCATGTCTTCCTCTTGTTTCTCTTCTTCACTTGCTTGCATGGCCATTTCCATTTGTTCGGCCATTTCCTTCATTTTCTTTCCAGCACTTTTTTGTGACTTTGAAGCTGAGCTTTTTTTATTTTTTCCCAACTCCTCTTTGCTCTTTTCTTGTTCTTCGTTTATCTCTTCTTCCTTTTTTTCAGTGTCCGGCATTGGGTTAGGCGTTTCCAATTCTTCATTCAGCTTTTCTGCTTCATCTAAATCTTTTTTAAGCTCGTCAAATTCTTTGTTCAGTTCTTCTTGTTTTTTCTCTAGCTCTTCTGATTTTGATTCTTTCTTTTCACTCTCTTCAGAAAGTTTTTCCTGTTTTTCGGCCAATTCTTTTAGCTTGTCAATGGTTTTTTCCATCTTCTGTTCCCATTCCAATTGTTTGAATTGCTCAAGGGCTCGATCTAATTCTTTCTCCATGTCCTCATTGGTCAAGTCCATTTTTTCCAACTCCTTTTGGATTTCATCTTTATTCAGTTCATCCATTAGGCGTTGCATTTCGTCCATCATCTTTTGCAACTCTGGTGTCATCACTTGATTCATCAATTCTTCAAGCTGCTTTTGTTTTTCTTGAAGTTTTTCGTTGGGCTTTTCAAACTCGCTTTGTTGTTGGTTCTTTTGTTCATTTTGTTGTTGCAGCTCGCTCACTTCTTTTTGCAATTCTTGCTGTTTTTTCATCAATTCTTCCAACTTCTTTTTGTCTTGCCAGCTCATTTCCTTTTTCTCTAGCAGTTGTCTTTTCAATTCTTCCAAAGCCTTTTCCAATTCTTTGGCGTCTTTCAAACTTTCTTCTAGTTTTTCCTTTATTGCTTCATTTTTCTCTTCCAGATTTTCTTCCAACTCGTCTAATGTTGGGGCGGCATATTCGCGCATACCTGTCTTGGAGGATTTGCTGCCGTTCACCCCATCGTTGTCCCATACTTCAAAGTAATATGAAATCTTATCGCCCGGTAAAAGCTCCAATGGATTCATGTCCCAATTGTAGTAAAATTCATCGGTTGTATTTTCTTTAGTTATAGGAAGTTCAATGGTTTTTAGTGTATTGTCCATAGCACTATTCTCTCTAAATGTAAATTGGTAATTGAAGGTGAGCCTTCGGAAACCATAGTCATCGCGCACTTCGCCACTGAAGTAGAATTGTTTGTAAGATGCGCTGTCTTTTTCTTCGGATACGGCAATCATGGGCATTATATCAGGCACCACTTGTAGGCGATAATTGATGCTGTCCTTGCTGCTCATATATTGGTTGGCGGTGTGCAACCAATACATGTTGGTAGTATGCGCGTTTTGTGAAAAAGAGTATTGATCATCGCCTTTTAAAACGTGGGTGCTATCGTTGAAATGGATGCTCAACGCATCGGT
>JAYSWI010000346.1:0-1749 GCA_043718125.1 Flavobacteriales bacterium | reverse complement strand
TGGCAACTGGGTTGGAGATGTTGCAAAATAGGCTGCATCCTGGGGGCGATACGCTCACATTGAAGCCAAAGTTGGTGATCATTAACACAAGTGGTGGCGGAAGTAGATCCGCTTTTTGGACCATGCGGAGTATGGCTTTTGCAGATAGTATTTGTGGCGGCAAGCTGATGGATCAATGTGTACTCATCACTGGTGCTTCGGGCGGAATGCTTGGTGCGGCTTATATGCGCGAGTTGTATTTACGTCAGCGTTGGGGCGAAAATTTTAATCCTTATGACACCGTTCATGCAGAAAATATGGCATTGGATTTATTGAATCCGATTATTCTCTCCATTGCAACAAACGATTGGTTTATTAGATACCAAAAAACAAAAGATGGCGAGCGCAGCTATACCAAAGATCGCGCAACGGCTTTTGAAGATCAGCTCCGTTTGAACACAAAAAATATTTTTAACAGGCGACTGAGCGACTACGCAGAAGCTGAATTGAGCGGCCAAACGCCAATGATGATTTTGTCGCCAACCATTGTTAATGATGGAAGAAGAATGTTAATTGCTTCGCAACCTGTGAGCTATTTGACACAAGCATTCCACGCCAATGGAGAAACTAATCCACTGCCAGAAAATATTGAATTTTCAAAAATGTTTGCTCGCCAAGATGCCGCCAATTTACACTTCGTTACAGCACTTAGAATGAATGCTACTTTTCCTTATGTGTTTCCTATGACCACGCTGCCTTGCGAACCATCAGTGGAAGTTTTGGACGCAGGTGTTCGTGACAATTTCGGACTAAAAACCACCTTGCAATTTCTTTACACATTTAAAGATTGGATAAATGAAAATACAAGCGGTGTGGTGATTGTGCAATTGCGCGATTTGCCAAAGAATGTGGATTTGAGTGAACACAAAGAGCAATCATTGTTTGGCAATTTCTCCGCACCGATTGGCGGTATATACGGCAATATCACCAAAACTCATGACTACAACAGCGAGCAAATGTTGACTTATATGCAAGGCTGGTTCAACAATAAAGTTGATTTGATTTCATTGCAATTGAACCAACAACGAACCGACCATATCTCCCTCAGTTGGCACCTTACACAAAGTGAGAAAAAGCACATTAGGGAAGCCACCCGCGATGTGTATTTTCAAAGTGAATTGCGAAGGTTGAAAAAATTGTTATATCAAAGTGAGTAGTTTTTTTGTCATGTAATATTCGAATTATTCATGCGAAGAAATGACGTGCTTTTTCCACTACATTCTTTATTGATTCTTGTTTGGTCTCCGCCCAATCCATATCGAACAATGTGGATGGCAACGTGCCCTTATGCGCAACGCGGCCACTCAAGTGGTAATCTGTTATTGCGCTATTCAAAATTGATTCGAAACTTTCTGGGCGAATGCCACCGCCTGGCATGATTGAAATTCGGTTATTGGCTTTTTCTGCCATGGCAATGATGTTTTCAATTCCTTCTGGTCCGGTTGCCTTTCCACCGGAAGTCAATATTCGTTCGCATCCACATTCAATAATTGTCTCCATAGCTTCCATTATGTTTGGAGTGATGTCGATGGCTCGGTGAAAAGTGACAGGCAGCGGAAAGCAATGCTGCACAAGCTTTTGGGTTGTGGCTTCGCACACTGTGCCATCTGCTTTTAGAATGCCCAAAACAATTCCATCCACTTTCATTTCTTTACACATATCGATGTCGTGCAGCATCACTTCAAGCTCTATTGCACTGTAACAAAAATC
>JAYSWI010000345.1:0-1750 GCA_043718125.1 Flavobacteriales bacterium | reverse complement strand
AATAGATTTTGAACAATCTCATATAAGCAGGATTGTGCAATTGCATTTCTGCTGATTCTAAATATTCGGCATATATTATTTTCTTATTGTGGCCTGCCAGCAAAGCAATTTCCGCCAATGAGTATCGCACATATTCACTAAAGAAAGGATTAGCGTAATTTGGATTGAACTGATACTTCGCAATCATCTCGCCTCGAAAGTCATCAACCAATTTAGAAAAATTAGAAGGTGTTATTGTCTTTAAAGAGTCGCTACTGGCTGACTTGGAATACATGTCCACTTTGGAACGTTCGCTTCTATTTTCAAGAAATTGTGGAGTGCCTTTGTATTGACCCACTGCATAGTCAAAATAATGTTCATTTACAAAATTGTAATAGTCCTTATCGAAGCTTTGCATGAGGTTGTTCAATTCATAGTTGGGCTGCGCCACAAATTCTAGAGCGACTTCGGTTTGGTCAAACCTCTTGTAATCAGCAGCGGTATTGGAAGGAAATATTATTTCATAGGAATGACTTGGCTCTGCAAAAAAATTGGCTTGTGCATGGAGCACCACCAATTGCACTTCGCGTGTTTCAAGCACGTTTAGTTCTAATCTAAATGAGCCATCTTCAGCAATATTGGCTTGTGAGAGTAGTGTTCTTTTCCCAGAGATATAATCATCAGGTGCGAAGGCTGCAATGACTCCACCTGGGTATGAACTGGCAGATCCGACAATAGTTGTTTTCTGGGCTGCCGTTAATAATGAGAGCGTGCAGAAAACAAAAACAAAAATGGATTTATGTATGTATATCAATTGAGGTAGGTACAAATTGGGTAACGTCACCTTTGTTTTTTATTATCTCTCTAATGACAGTGCTGTGAATAGAAGCAAAAGGAGGGTCGGTAAAAAGTAGGATGGTTTCTACTTCTGATGACATGGCCTTGTTCATCTGAGCGATGGTTCTTTCATACTCGAAGTCGCCAACACTGCGAAGGCCGCGAAGCAAATATGTTGCCTTGTTTTTTCTGCAAAATTCCACTGTGAGTCCGTCATATATTTCAACTTTTACGTTGGCCATTGTTGAAAATGTTTGTTGCGCCCAATGCAATCTCTTCTCTATTGGAAACATGGATTGTTTGGTGGTGTTGTTGCCAATGGCCACAATTATTTCATCGAACAATTGGGCCGCTCTGAGTACCACATTTTCGTGGCCTCTGGTGATGGGGTCAAATGAACCCGGGAAAACTGCGATTCGTTTCATGGTTGCGAAGTTGCGAAAAAACTAAAATGTACGTTGCTATATTTTCTTTCTTGCAAGAACAAAGGATGTGCTTCGAAATTGTTTCGTTTGCTATGTTCTAATATGAACATTCCGTCTTTTTTGAGGAGGCCTTTCTTCAAAATGATGTCAGGCAATAATTCTAAACTTTGTAAATCGTAAGGAGGATCTGCGAACACCAGATCAAAGGTTTCTGAGGATTTGGAGACGAATGATAATGCATCACTAAGTACAACATTTGCATTTTCTATTTCGAAATGGCGCATGTTTTCGCGGATGTATTTTGCATGTTGCGGATTCATTTCGACACAGAGCAACGAAGCCGCCCCACGCGAAAAGCACTCTATGGAAAAGGCTCCAGTCCCGGCAAACAAATCGAGTACATGCGCACCTTCGATGTGCATCAAATTGTTGAGAACATTAAACAAACCCTCGCGTGCGAAATCAGTGGTGGGTCGGCCTTTGAAATTTTTTGCGACCAACAAACTTCT
>JAYSWI010000344.1:0-4998 GCA_043718125.1 Flavobacteriales bacterium | reverse complement strand
ATCATCTTGGTCTATATCGTTGGCAGCTACTGTGCCTGAAATAGCAGTGTCTTCTGGTGTATATACATAATCATCATCAGCCACGGGCGTTTCATTTCCATCAATTACGTTCACAATGAGTAAGCCTTCATCGCAGCCACTTTCGTCACAAACTTGATAATACATTGAATCAATACCCACAAATGCCAAGGCCGGGTAATAGGTGAAACTTCCATCTTCCATCATGGCGATAGTTCCATATAAAGGAGCAACGGTGGACGAAAATATCAGCGGATCATTTTGCGCATCTAAATCATTGAGCGATACATTTCCATTTATTGAGTCGTCATCATTGGTGATATAATTATCATCGAAAGCTGTTGGCATATTTTGAATGACAAGAACATTTAGGGTGGCCAAAGCGGTGTCGCACGCTTCCGCATCGCAGGTGTAATAACTGAAACCATCCGTTCCATTGAAGCCAACATTTGGCGTGTAAGTGAACGACCCATCTGTATTCAATTCTAAAATTCCATCAGCCACATTTTGTAGTAAGTTGTATTCAAGTATATCGTTGTCGATATCATTATCATTGAAAGAAACATTGCTTACCAAAATCTGTTCTTCATAAATATTGTACACGTCATCAGAAGCTTCTGGAGCCACATTGGTGGAAATAATTTCGATTTGAATCATTCCCTCATCACAAGCCAAATCATTATCACAAACAGAATAAATTAAATTTTCAATTCCAAAAGCACCTTGCGCTGGTGTGTAAACAAAATTGCCATTGGGATCTAAATCCAAAGTTCCCAATTGTGGGATACTAATTAGCGTATATGTCAGAATAGGGCTGTCCAAATCACTGTCATTAGTTGCCACATTAGCGTTGAGCACGGTGTTTTCATCCATTACGAAATTGTCGTCTTGTGCTACGGGTGTTTCGTTTACATATACAATATTAAATGTGGCAACTGCTGCTGCACAAGCTCCGCAAGGATCGCAAGCCATATAAGTCACATTATCAGCACCCACATAATTCAAAGCAGGTGTGTATATAAATGCACCGGTTGCGGGCACCATACTTATGGTGCCATGCTGTGGCTGCACAATCACATAGTACAACAATTCTTCTTCATCTAAGTCTATTTCATTGCCCGCCACATTATTCGCTAAAGGCACATTGTCATCGGTTTCAAAGGCTTCGCCATTGGCTGTTGGCGGATCATTTATGAAGGATACTTCAATAAAAATATTAGCCTCAGTGCACACTTGGCCATCACACACCTGATAGGTAATCACATCTATGCCGTAGTAATTCTCATGGGGATTGTAGGTATAACTGCCATCAACGCTTAAAACAAATTGCGCATTGGTGGTGCCAGTTGCTACAGAATATACCAGCATATCAGCGTCCGCATCACTGTCGTCCAACGACACATCGCCCGTTACCTCGGTGTCCTCTTCGGTATAATTTTCATCATCATCAGCTAATGGTGGATCGTTTACTGCGGTCAACGCTATAGTTGCCACCTGGTCGGAGCACAACAGCGTATTGTCGCAAACGCGATAAGTAAAACTTTGTGCCCCGAAATAATGAATCGGAGCCAAATAAGTAAAAGTGCCATTGGAGTTGAAATTTAGATTTCCGATGGCCACATTGTTTACGATGGAGTATGTGAGCGGGCCACCTTGCAGATCAGTGTCATTTATTGAAACATCACCAGAGAGTTGCGTGTCCTCATCAATCACGTAATTGTCAGCATCGGCATTGGGGGCAGTTTCACCGAAGAAAACAGAGATTATGACTTGTGATGGAACACAGCTCATACCACCATCGCAAACTTGCACTGTTACCTGATCATCGCCATCATAATCCAAGTCGGATAGGTAGGTAAATGTTCCATTAGAGTTCAATGTAAATGTTCCAAAATTTGCGTTGTTCAATATGCTATAATTAAGTGCAGATGCCTCAACGTCTTGGTCGTTTTCGTTCAAATTGCCTGACAACAAAGTATTGGAAAGCACATCATAGTCATCGGCAATTGCCACCGGTGAATCGTTTACAGCAACTATGTCCATTGCCACAACAATGGCATCACATGCGCTACCATCGCAAACTTCGTAAGTAAACATATCGGCACCGAAATACTGGGCATCTGGGGTGTATTCAAAACTTCCGTTGGAGCTAAAAACTATTGTCCCGTTCATCGGATTTGAAATCAAAGTGTATAGAAGCACATCGTTTTCGATATCGGTGTCATTGGCTACCGTTTCTGAAAGTGTTTGATCTTCATTCAAAATAAAATCCTCTGCAATAGCCACTGGGCCATCGTTCACTGCTGTAATGTTTATTTCATAAATGGCATCATCGCAAGCACTAAGGGGGTCACACGCATTAAATGTAAATTGATCCGTTCCGTTGTAATTGTTCGATGGCGTGTAAACAAAATTACCATTGGCCAACAAGCTCAAAGTGCCATGCGCCACATTGGTTAGAATTGTAAAAGTGATCTCGTCATCATCAGCATCAAAGGCAAGGCCCGAAATAGTAGAGGTCAAGACCACGTCTTCGTTTATACTGCCGCTACCATTTTGAGCAATGATTCCGTCATTAACCGATACTACTTCTATGGTCAACCAGCTCTGATCGCAAGCCGCCCCATCACACGCCTCTATGGTGAAAGTTTCAATACCATACCAGAGCACATTTGGAGTATATACATAACTGCCATTAGCAGCCAAAGCGAATGTTCCATTTGTCGCAACACTCATCGTGGAATAATTCAAAATATCACCATCCACATCGCTGTCGTTGGTGGCCACATTTCCATTCAAGGTTTGTCCTTCGAAAGTGAAATCATTCGGGTCGTTGTTGGCAACAGGCATATCATTTAAAGCACTAATTTCAATTTCTAAAGTGCCACTATCACAAGCCCCTTGTGCATCACATACATTGTAACTAATGGATTCCGTACCGTTCCAATTCAAATTTGGCTGGTAAGAGAAAGTGCCATCCATATTGATAGTCATGCTTCCATTTTGAGCAGCACCAATCAAAGTGTAAGAAAGGATTCCGCCCTCTATATCCGTTGCTGCGGTGATGGTGCCGTTTAGTGTATTGTCTTCAACCCCAACAGCGCTGTCATTGGCCGCAATTGGAGGGTCATTCAAGGCATTCACTAAAATGTATAAAGCGGCTTGATCACACCCGCCTCCTCCATCACAAACCAAATACAGCAGCGAATCGGCACCTGAGAAATCAGCGTTTGGCGTGTAGGTATAAGAGCCATTGCTGTTCCAAATAATAACACCATGCAATACGTTGGTTACAATTGAAAATGTCAATGGCTCAATCTCCGGATTGGTATCGTTGGACGAAACGTTGTCTGTAAAACCAGTATCCTCATTGGTAGTTTCTACATCATTCAAGGCAGTTGGCGCATCGTTCAAGGGCTGAACAATGATGGCTACTACACCTTGATCGCATTGCGATACAATATCGCATGCTCTATACACGAATCCATCATTGCCCGTAAAATTGAATGAAGGGGTATAAGTAAAACTACCATTGCTATTTATTACAACTGTGCCGTTGCTGGGAGCTGTAACGAGGCTGTATTGCAGCACATCGCCCTCAGGATCGGTGGTGTAGTTGGCCACAGAACCTAGCCATGGCGTGTCCTCAAGTAGGCTATTTCCACTTGAATTGTTGGCCACGGGGGGCAAATTATTTGGAATAACAGTAATAACAATTCGCGCAGTGCCACATACATTGCAAGGGTCGCAGGCTTGATAAAAAACAAGGTCAGACCCTGTATAACCCGCTGTTGGAGTATAAAAAATAGTTCCATTGGGATTAAATGTGATGGTGCCATGTGATGGTCCAACAAGCATATTGAAGTGCATCACTTCCAGGTCGGGTTCTATATCGTTAGTGCCAACATTGTAAAAAAGAGTAGTGTTGGTTTCGACAAAAACTGTGTCGTTAACCGGCTCCGGTGGATCATTCAAAAAAACTACATACATGGTAAAAGTGGCCGTAACACAATTGCCATTGTTGTCACAGACCATGTAGAGCATTTCTTCAACACCATACTCAAATGGATTTGGAGTATAGGTATAAGTTCCATTGGCATTGATAACCATGTTGCCATCGGGAGTGCCTTGAGCCAAAGAAAATGTGATGGGGTCGCCATCAGGATCATAAGCTTGGCCCACAAGTGTGCCGCTTACTGCCACATCCTGCTGTGTAAAGTCGTCATACGCATTGGCTATGGGGGCGGCCATTAGTGCTATATGTGAAGCATTCATGGCTAGTGAAAATAAATAACTAAAAGCAACGGATAGGATATACTTCATCATTTGGCTGGATCGCATTGGGGTTGAATGACTCATAAATGTCTGAATGGTTGGTCTGTTTGTAAGTGAAATCGACTGTTACGAAAAATGGGATTCAAAAGTTTTTGGTTTCTACAATCAACTTGGCGCATAAACCTACCAGTCGAATGGGGTTTCAAAGATATGACTTCGCCTCGCTACGTTTCCGACATATCTGGCAATCGTGGCGGCATCTTTCAAGTTTAATACGCCCTCATCTTTGGATAGAAACCAATTGTATAATAAAGTTAGTGCCTTGCTAAAGAGTCGCGTCTCTTTAGTCAAACACTAAATATCGCCATTCATAATTTTCCCATTCACCCATTCCGCGTCCAAATGTGCATTGTACTTCTTGTAAAAATTGATGGCAGGCTCGTTCCAATCCAACACTTGCCAACTGATGCCTGCATAGTTTTTTTCTTTAACTAAAGCCAGGCATTTTTCAAATAGCAACTTGCCAATGCCTTGTCCACGAAGTTTGTCTTTTACCACAATGTCTTCTAGGTAAAGCATCTTGCCTTTCCAGGTAGAGTATCGGATGTAGTGCAGCGCGATGCCTACAATTTCATTATTCATTTCGGCTACGAACAATCCAAATGATGGATGTTCACCAAAGCCATCTTTCAACATTTGCTCTGA
>JAYSWI010000343.1:0-1751 GCA_043718125.1 Flavobacteriales bacterium | reverse complement strand
CTCCTTTGCCACGTTTTTCTGTTGCAATAGTTCCGCAAGCTGTGCCTTCAAAAAGGTGTTCCTTTCCATCTATGATTAAACAAATTACTGTTCTGAATTGTGCTTTGCGGTTGAGTTGAGTACTCATGTTTTGTAATAACATTTTTACGTTGGCCTCAAAGTCTCTTTGCTCACCGGCATAGCGAGCACTGTGTACACCCGGCTCGCCTCCCAATGCGAACACTTCAAGTCCGGTATCATCTGCAAAACAATTTTGATGATAGTTGTTATAGACATGCCAAGCCTTTATGCGCGCATTGCCCTCTAGGGTGTCTGCGGTTTCGGCTATTTCTTCCACACAACCAATTTCGTGCAGTCCTTTCAGCGTGATTTCGCTGCCAATTTTGGCAGCAACTTCTGCCACTTTGTTTTTATTGCTACTTGCAAAAACGAATTGTTTCATTCAATAATTTCTTCGTAATGTTTTCCCTGATTCAGTGCGATCAAATTGACTTACAAATCGAATTTCTTTTGGAATTTCAAAAGGCTTCAATTGCATTTTCAATTCAGAAATGAATTGCGTTTTTTTTTCTTTATCCCATATTTCGCTTTCGACATACAGGATCATCTTTTCTCCAAGCGCTTCATCTGTCTCTTTTGCAATGAAATAGTTTTCGGTCAACAAATTCCCAATTTTAATTTCTATTTCTTCTGGAAAAAATTTGATGCCTCCGCTGTTGATCACATTGTCCATCCTGCCCAAAAACTGGAATGTGTGTGCTGATGAAAGTCGAACAATATCATTGGTAACAATTTTCTCATTGTCAAGATGTGCTGCTTCAATTATTAAGCAATGATTCTCTTCGGTTGAAAATCGAACACCGGGAAGGGCCTGAAAGTTTAGGCTCGGATGAGCACCATTGACAGACCGAACAGCTACATGGGTAATTGTTTCTGTCATGCCGTAAGTAGCAAAAACTTGATTGGTGCATTGCTGCATTTGTTGCTCAAGATTATTTGAAATAGCGCTACCGCCAACCAAAACCTTTTTGATGGAATTAAATTTTTCCGAATGTGTTTGTAGTATGACACCGACTTGCATGGGGGTGAAAGCGGCAAAATCAATTTCGCCATTTGTTGCTAGCAATGGATTCGATTTCGGTTCTGCCCAGCACAAATGCCAGCCACCAACGAAGGCGCGCACAATCATCATTTTGCCTCCAATAAAATTGCTTGGCAAGGCCAGCAAAGCTTTTGTGCCTTGCTTCAAATCAAAATAATCTATCGTTAATTGTGCGCTGCTCAACATTTGTTTTCTGCTCAAACTAATTTTTTGAGGTGTGCCGGTAGAGCCTGAAGTGAAGGTGTCAAGTGTTTCTGAATTGCTCAGCCACTCTAGTATAAACATAAGATGATTGCGCTCCCATTCTGGAACAATATTCATCTGTTGCCAACAAAACGCCTGAAGTTCATCGTGTGTGAAATCGCGATTGTTTATGTGATAGTCTTTCAAATTGGATTCGTTTTTATCGTGGAAATGATACCATCAATATTCCACTGCTTGTCATTTGAAAAAAGTAAATGCCCTTTTGCAATGTGAATGGGTGAAGGCACATTGTTCTCAAACAAACCACCGGTGCCAAGGCCATGTGGCAAGTCATTATTTTTTGTCAGCACCCATTGTGCAATAGCGTTTAGCCCGATGTTTGACTCCAGAGCTGATGTGGCCCACCATTTTATTTTTTGTTTTTCTGCCAGGGCAATCCACTCAT
>JAYSWI010000342.1:0-5014 GCA_043718125.1 Flavobacteriales bacterium | reverse complement strand
GCTAAGGGATTTCGAAATGTAGAGAATTTTAGAATCGCCATATTATTCCATTGTGGTAAACTAGACCTAATTCCATCACGAAATTTCCTGTAGAACCTCTTTTTAAGCTGTCTATTGTATTCTGGAATGAATTGAGAATCAAAATAAACAAAAACGTTTACCTCTTGAGGCAATTTTATTTTTTTGAAAATAACATTGAGCTCGCTGTAGCATAACGAGCATGACAAATCGCCAATAAAAACAACTACTGCATCTTGAGGCAACACGCCTGAATCTCCTTCCGCTGTTTCATACGCTATGTCAGTAGCTGTAGAGCGAAACAATATAACGGCTAAGAAGAAAATGGTCGCAGAACAAAACTTCACGGTTGAATGAACTGGTATTGTATGATGTTTAGATAGGTGTACTTAGAAAAATTTGTCTTGCTGGTCGGTGCAGATTCCCAAGGCAAATGGCCTGGCCCAGTTTCCAAATAGTACATTTTCTCAGACTCAATTGTTGCCTTGGCTGTCAGAAAAGGTAATTCAAAATTATCGATGGTCCAATTGCCATATGGTAGGCTAGTACTTTCAATAGAGCGTTGCTTAATTAATTTAACCTTGCCTTGCTCGTCAATGCTAAAAATTCGTTCTTGCGCAGTGTCAACAGTGTACATACTTGTTACGATAAAAGTGGAGTCATTGATAAACTGCACCGAACAATTCTTACAAGCTGTGTCTTCCAACACCTTAAACCCAAATTCGAAAACACCTTTTTTCAAAAGATCTGCATACCTCGGTTCATCTTTTATTTCCTCAACGTCTACCCAGTTAGTGGTGTCAAAGTTTAGACTGTCCAATTTTTCTAGCTTGTGGTTGTAGCTATAGATTATGGGTTTTGACACACTCAACCAAAGTATGAAATCATTGTTACATGCTACCAAACGATTGGGCGAGAAATGCGTGAATTGTATGAAATCACCATTAGGATGTATGGAGGCAATGTCTTTATTATTTTCCAGAATATGAATACCTGTTCGGCTGTACTTGTCGAAGTCATTGTAATAGTATGAAGCAACGCTATGGTCTTGTGCAAAAAAGAAGTTGCGATATTTCGAGTTAATTTTTTCAACCTTTGTAATCTCATTAGATTTTATATCAGCATAGAGCATTAGGTCTGCTATATGCAACTTCAGATTGCCCTCAGAATTTATGTAAACTGTTGCAAAATTGTCGCGTTTATCTATTTTCTCTTTCTTTGAGTATTTGAATCGGTGGATTTTATTTTTGGACGTGGCAAGGTCAATCTCACATAGTTCTATTTCACGTATGTCATGTGCAATTCCTAAAAATACAAACCCCCTATTGTTCTTCGTATCAACTGTCATTTTTAGTTGTTGTGGACTTATTGTAATACTTTCAGTTTTTATTGCAACAGTAAATGCAGTATCCATTTTGAAGAAATCATCGTTGCATTTTTCGGTAGTTTGTGATTCACATTGTATTTGTATAAATGAAAGGAATCCAAAAAGCAGCGACCTTGCACACTTGCAAGGTCGCTTCATGAAATATTGTATTATGATATTATTCAATTCTATTGATCTACTCTGTCAACAACAATAGTTCCGTTTCCCGCTTCGTCACAATTCCAAGTGACAGTGTAAACCCGAAGAGATTGTTCTGAACTCACCTGAATGTTCATCACATAAGAACCAGTGAGTATTCGATTATTCATTTCAGAATCTGCGTGTTCCAACAAAGAAAGGGATGCTTCATAGTCGTTTGCATCTCCAACTCCGCCATATACACCTGGTGGTGCTATGCATTTAGCGAACCCACGACCACTGCAAGTAATAACCCATCCGTGAGTGCCGTTTGAATTTTCTGAAACTGTGGCATCAACATCCCTATACCCAAAAATGCCACCACCGTGTTTGGTCATCTGAAAAATTGGATAACAATAACTTTTAAGTGCAACGCACAACAACATTGTAAATAACATTCCGACTTTTTTCATAATAAAAATTGTTTTTCTTTTACCTACTCATATCCCGCTTTTCGGTTTCCGCGTTCAATCAAATTATTTTCTGATTGCAATGCGAAAGTGAAGAAGTCAATAATTCGAACCACCATTTTTTCAAATGTATTTTACGCAAAAACATGGCGTAAATGTCGGTAAAATACCGAAATATTTAGAACTAATCAACAATATCAATACTTTGCACCTCCGTAAAATACATCAATATGAGCAACCCAATAGACGCCCTGCACGGCCAGAAATTAGTTTATCTGCGTTTCAAACATGGCAACACAAAACAAGATGTGGTCGCAAAAGCACTTGGTATTAAGCAGCAAGAAATGAGCAATTATGAACTTGGAAAAAAATCGTTTAGCGAAGATTTTATTCAACAAGTTTGTAAATATTACAAGATAGATACTAAGGAATTTTACGCCCCTAATAATGGCGTAATGGTTAGCAACAACTCAAACGCAGGCAGCAACTATTGTTTCAACGATTCAGAACTTGTTATTGCATTGAACAATGCTTATCAATTAACAATTGCTGCTAAGGATGAAACTATTCGACTGCAAAATGAACTCTTAAACGCCTATAGAAAAAACGGTCAGGGCTTAAGTTGATAATGGAATGCGTTATTTCATTTTCCTTTTTCCTTCAGCATCTTATGCACCGCACACCCCGTGCATTTGTCCTTCTTCACAAAATATTCGCGTACACAAAAACGCACTAGAAATACTGCTGCGGCTGCTACAAAAAGGATTACCAAAATTTCTTGCATCAACTAAGAATATTAAATGTGAATAGAGCAGCAAGGTAGGCCAATACGCCCATGTAAAGCACTTGTATCATGGGCCATTTCCAACTTTTTGTTTCGCGTTTTACGATAGCTAAAGTTGCCATACACTGCATGGCATACACATAAAAAACCATCAACGACATGCCCGAAGCGAGGGTATAAACGGGTTTGCCGGTGTCCGTGTATTTTTCTTCTTTAAGTCTTTTCATCAATGAATCGTCCTTTTCGAAATCAGCATTGACACTGTAAATGGTGGCCATGCTACCCACAAAAACTTCCCGTGCTGCAAAGGATGTAATGAGCGAAATGCCTATTTTCCAATCGAAACCCAATGGTGCTATGGCAGGCTCAATGGCTTTGCCCATGATGCCGATGTAAGAGTTTTCGATTTTAATGGCATTCACTTGTTGTTCATAATTTTCTTGGGTAATTTCATTTTCTGTAGATGGCATTTCTATCCTTTGTATGGCGGTATTCATTCTTTCAGAAGGGCCATAGCTGGCCAGTGCCCAAAGCAAAATAGAAATGGCGAGTATCACTTTGCCTGCATCGAAAATGAAGACCCGAACTTTTTCCCAAATAGTGCGAAAAATTTTATTCCATCGGGGCAATTTGTATGAAGGCATTTCCATCAACAGAAATCCTTTGTCTTGCGATTTTACCAAAAAGCGCATAACACCCGCCACGAGCAACGCACTGACTAGGCCAAGGGCATACAACATAAAAAGCACAAGGCCTTGCAAGTTAAAAAAGCCGAGCACCAATTCGTTTGGAATGACCAATGCAATGAGCAATGTAAACACAGGAATGCGCGCACTACAACTCATTAGTGGTGCCACCATGATTGTGATTATTCTGTCCTTCCAACTGCTGATGTTGCGCGCTGCCATGATACCCGGAATGGCGCAAGCCACACTGCTCATCAGCGGTACCACACTTTTTCCGTTGAGTCCGAATGGCCTTACCAATTTGTCCATGATGAACACCACGCGCGACATGTATCCTGTTTCTTCCAGTATGGCCAGAAAGAAAAAAAGCAATGTAATTTGTGGCACAAAAACAACAACGCCACCAATGCCCGGAATTATTCCTTCGGCTACAAGATTGGTAAAAACTCCAGCGGGCATCAATCCTTTGGCCCACTGACTTAGCTGCAAAAATGTACCGTCAATCCATTGCATGGGGAACGATGCTATGCGGAAAATGACTTGGAAAATAAGCAGCAAAATGGATATGAAAATGAGATAGCCAAACACAGGATGTACAAATACGCGATCCAATTTTTCGGTCAAAGAGTCTTTGATACCCGCACCTTTCTTGTGTTCTATTTCAGAAAGTAATTGCTTGATAGAAAGAAAACGTTTTTGTGCATCATGGGCTTGCATGGATTTATGCGGCATCAATGCACTGATATCGTCATCCACAAATTTCTTTCGATGAATGGTGAGGTCCAGCGATTCTAGTTTTTGTTTCAGATTTTCAATGCCCTCGCCTGTGCGGCCATTCACAGATAATACTTGAACATTTTCAAATTTGTTTTGCAAAGCGACAGCATCCAAAACCACTTTGTTTTTGATGGCCACATCTTGCATTGTAAGAACCAATACAAGCGGCAAATTCAGATCATAAACTTGTGTAAAAAGCAGCAGATTGCGCTTCAGATTGCTCACATCCGCGAGCACTACAACAGCATCGGGATGGTTTTCGTTTTTGTTGTCGCTGAGTATGTCAAATACAATGTGCTCGTCCTTTGACCTTGGAAAAATGCTGTATGTTCCAGGCAGATCCAGCACTTCTATTTTTCTACCGGAAGGCAAAAAAGTCGTACCCGTTTTTTTGTCCACAGTGACACCTGGAAAATTTCCTACTTGCTGATTAAGCCCTGTGAGGTGATTAAAGATGGAACTTTTGCCCGTATTGGGATTTCCTATGAGAGCAATTCTTTTCAAATCCATAGCCGGGTGCAATCATAACAATTCATTTTCCATTAGCACAAGTTGTGCTTCATCCAGTCGCAATGACAGCACATACCCACCTACATCAACGGCCATGGGGTCGCCAAAAGGCGCACGATAAAGTACCCTCAAATGTTGGCCTTCATAGATACCCATTTCTACAAGTTTTGCGGTGAGAGCGGTTTCTGAAACACGCTTTACAGTGCCAGCTTGGCCAGGTTTGTATGTATTTAGGGTATTGTTCAATGTTCGCAAATGAAGTTTT
>JAYSWI010000341.1:0-1761 GCA_043718125.1 Flavobacteriales bacterium | reverse complement strand
TCTCATAAAGGGAGAGAAATGGCTCGCCTATTTCATAATTACAAATGGTTTAGGGCCTTTTCGATTACGGCTTTGTCTAATACCCAATATTTCGATCATTCACTTAGCAAATTTTCTTTATTCCCGATCTGTCATTCTTGAATATGCCAAAAAAAATTTCGGTGAATTTCAATTCCCAAACAATATTTTTCACCAAGCAATTTTCGTTTTTTTATTTTCAATTTCAATTTCCAGTGCGACACAATTTTTATCCAGCCACACTTAATATTTGTACAATTGCAACACGAACATTTGTATATAATTAAAAATATTTATTATGCCTATAAGAATAAAACGCGATGAAGACCAAGGCTCCTATACACCGCGCCCGGGTGGCGGTGGTGGCTCTGGAGGTGGTGGTGGCCTCATTCAATTTTTGCCCATGTTGCTTGGTTTGTTTGGTCGCAATCCCAAATTGCTTTTGATCATTGCGGTGCTTGGTGGCGCATACATGTTGTTTGGAAAAGGATGTGGCAGTGGCTTGCCCGAAAATCCATCAGCCAACTCTGGTAGCCTTGCCACAGGTGCAAATTTTGATGTAGCCAAATATTCTGCTACAGAAATATACGAGCCACTTGCCGATAACAAACGCAATCCATTGCCAGAGAAAGTATCGTTGCTTCAATACGCACCTTCCAGAAAAAATCAAGGCCAGCAAGGCTCATGTGTGGCGTGGGCATCGGCCTATGCCGCACGCAGCATTATGCAATCGCGCGAGTCGGGTGTCAACCCCAACAACTCCACTTTCTCGCCCTCCTTTTTATACAATCAAATAAAACTGGAAGGCTGCCAAGGTGCATACCTGCCCGAAGCCATGAAGGTGATGCAAGGCAAAGGACTTGCGCCTTGGAACGACATGGCGTACAACGAAAATGATTGCAATGCACAACCTGGCTCAATGGCCATGCGCAAGGCCGAAGATTTCAAAATTGATGGCTATCAAAGACTCACTGGTGGCCGCGATGGTAGCGACCCTGCCAAGGTGAACATGCTTGCACTGAAACAAAACATTGCGCAAGGTGCACCGTGTGTAATAGGCATGATGGTGGGTGGAAGTTTTATGCAAAACATGATGGGCCAAGATGTTTGGACACCAACCGATAGCGACCGCAACATGCAAGGTTTTGGTGGCCACGCCATGTGTGTTATTGGCTATGATGATTACAAATTCGCTCAGAACATGGGCGGTTTTCAAATCATGAATTCGTGGGGCGAAGAGTGGGGCAAACAAGGTGTGGCTTGGGTCAGCTATGACGATTTCGAACATTTCGTTAAAGAAGCTTATGGCATATATCCAGGCGGGGATGCCACTGCGCCTCAGACCTCTGTTCTGCAAGCACAATTCGGAATTGTATTGAACGCCAATGACCAAAATTTGGATCTGATAGCGGCTGGCAGCAACACATTTCGCACTGCTAGAAAAATGAACGTGAATGAAGAATTTAAACTGCAAGTGACCAACAATCTGGATTGTTATGTTTACATTTTTGGACAAGAAACAGATGGCACTTCTTACATCCTGTTTCCATATACCAACAAACATTCACCCTATTGCGGTATAAAAGGAACAAGGCTATTTCCGCGCGATCATAGCTTCTTCCCAGACGACAAAGGCAATGCAGATTATTTTGCTATTGTAGTGAGCAAAAAGGCTTTGGATTATGATGCGTTTACAGCAAAATTAACTGCCGCATCAGGAGCTAATTATGAACAAAAACTTGC
>JAYSWI010000035.1:0-2836 GCA_043718125.1 Flavobacteriales bacterium | reverse complement strand
TCGGAGGCTATGGTCAAGTCGCAAACAACATGCAGCACATGGCCACCTCCAATAGCGTATCCGTTCACCATAGCGATCACAGGTTTTGGAAGTTCGCGGATGCGTTTGTGCAAATCAAGCACATTCAATCGAGGCACACCATCCTCGCCAATGTAGCCGCCCACGCCCTTCACGTTTTGGTCGCCACCACTGCAAAATGCTTTGTCACCCACTCCGGTAAGTATTACTACAGCTATGTCCTGTCGCTCGCGGCAGATGTCCATGGCTTCTATCATCTGTGTGTTAGTCTCCGGACGAAAAGCATTATAGACCTGCGGACGGTTGATGCTAATTTTCGCGATGCCTTCAAAGTATTCAAACTTGATGTCGCTGTATTCTTTTATGGATTGCCAGTTGTTGTTCACGTGATGATTTTTTTTTGCAATTGTGTCGAACACTTTCCTTCATTTTTTGAGGATTTTGTCTGCAATCGAAAACTGTTGCTATAAAAAATTATTTTACCTTCTACCCAGTATATGATTTTGTAATTGCCAATTACAAGATAGCGATGTTCTATCGGCATATATTCCAACTGTTCCTCAACGGGGCCGATGCGTGGATGTCTTTTCAAGATTTCTATACGCTCCGCAATTTGAGTTGCCATTTTTCTTGCAATCGTCAAACCCGCAACTAACAAATGATACTCAAAGATTCTCTCCAAATCGGAGAGTGCCCTCTCAGTCCAATGGATTTTTATTTCCATTTCTTTATTCGTTTCAATACCTCTCTTGAATCATAAACACTACCATTCTTAGCTTCGTCATGTGCTTGCGTTATGTGCATCTTAAGCTGCTTTTTGGTCAGGGGAGTGGTCATCTCAGATTCTAATTCAATAAGGCGTTGCTTCTGCAACAAGCTCTCAAATTGATCAATTACTCGCTCATCCTGAATCCTAAAAAAGCGTTCGATGAATTTCATCTTCCTCATATCAATACTTGCATCCATTAGTTTGATTTTTTTTTCAAATTTAATCGCTGACTACAATTGATCAAATAACCAAAATTTCTTTTTTGATTCAACAAAAAAACTATTTCCCATCATGCAACAAGGTATCTGCACTTAAGTCCACATTGCAATCAGGCCACTCGATAAAATAACCATGATTGACAACACGTTGAAATGCAACTTCATTCTTTAAAACGGCCAAAACGGGTATAAGCGAATAGGGCTTGATGTCAAAAATTTTCCTTTCACCGGATTCAAATTCAACCAACATGCGATGATTTTCTGATACCTCCGTGCGTTTAATGTTTCTCATTTTACTTTAATGTTTCAATTCTGAATAAGGCCTGACCTTCCAATGCAAGCGTCCAATCAGCCATGAGTTCTTCCCTATGTATTTCTATCCAAGCCTGCACAAGCTTCATTTTGTACTTCGAAAATTATCCGGACGGCACTTGATCATCGGGAATACTCAACACCACTTTGAATTCAGCATACTCAGCATCAATATGAGGTAATTTGTGTTCTTTGTTGTGCATGAAAAACATCCGAATGAGTATTCCATAGAACATTGATATTACAAGCATGTCATTTCTTTTTTTTAGAGGTGAATTTATACACCTTCAAATTCATTCACCCTTTCCCAATCGCATCAAAATACTCCCTCAATACCACATCATTCTCTGTGCGGGGCGTCATCACTTCAAGAATGCTACAATGTTCATTTGCATAAAGCCAAAGTAATCCGGCCTCTAAACTTTTTTCATCCGAGGCACAGGAGTAGGATACATCATACATCGCAGCTAGTTTATCTGCTTTGCGCTCGTGTTTGGTTTCAAAAAAATCTTCCAGAGCCTCTGTGTTTCTTGGTCCTTCTATTATTCTAAAGATACCGCCACCTCCATTATTTATGACAATTATTTTCATTTTTTTTGAAACGTAATTGTTCCAAAAGGCATTGCTATCGTAAAAAAAGCCAATGTCACCACTGATAAGTGTAGTTGGTTTTTGTGTAATAAATGCGGCACCAACTGCTGTGCTAGTGCATCCATCAATGCCCGCCACACCACGGTTGCCGAAGTGTTGCAAGTCATTTCTTGCATCGAACAAAAGCACGTAACGCACCACGCTGCTGTTGCCCATTTGCAAATCATGGCCAGTAGGAATTGCTTTGTAAATTTTTTCAAACGCTTTCAAATCACTCCAAGCACATCGCTGCATAAAGTGGTTTGCTAGATTTCGTTTTTCATCGTTCCATTTCGAAAGTATAGCTGAATAATCGCTTGTGTTATTTGCGTTAGGAATTGCTGATTCAAAAAAATGATGTGGTTCAAGTGCGATAATTTTGTTCAGTTGTTTCAACGTGTCCAAGCCCTCGCCCGAAACATCAATGTGCCAATGTTCACATTCGCCATTGCGCAAATACTCTTTTATTTTTCTGCTGATGATGTTGTGACCAAATGTGATGAGCACATCTGGTACAATGAATTTTTTCTGCCCTTCATCAAATTTCAAAATCAAACGATCAATAGTTGTGATGAAATTTTCATCAGCCATATTGCTGTGCGCTTCTGTCATTACCACCACTTGCGGCAATGCGGCCCAGTGTTGCAAAGCTTTGCTCAAGGCTTCATTTGGCAATGACTGTCCTGCAAGAATCAATATTTTTTTGGAACAGGAAAGTTGATGCTTCAATAGCTGAAGCATGAGATCAGGAATTGATGTTGGTGTTTTCACTCGCTCCACCACTTTCACTTTGTTCTCTGCTTTTTCTATTGTTGCATACAAACTTTCGCGCAATGGAAAGTTGATGTGTACAGGCCCTGCAACACCGGAAGTACACAGTGCTATGGCC
>JAYSWI010000340.1:0-5038 GCA_043718125.1 Flavobacteriales bacterium | reverse complement strand
CAAATCTCGAATCCGGCAACCTGCTTGTTTTGCTATATAAATGGCGCAAACCAATCATTGTTATTTGTGGAATGGCCGCCCTAATTTCAGCAGGAGTTTCGTTGCTTTTGAAGGAAAAATATAAAAGTGTAGTCACAGTTTATGCAGAAGGCCAGCATTCTTTTGGCGAGCAATTGCTTGAGGAAATAAAGAAGGAAGACGTACTTGCTTATGGAGAAGAGGAAGATGCTGAACGCATTTTACAGGTTATCAATTCTGACCAAGTAAGAAACAAAGTGGTTGAAACTTACAACCTCTGGGAAGTGTATAGAATAAGGCAAGATGAGCGTGGAGCGAACTCCTTAATTGCTTTGGAATATTCAGATAATGTATCGGCCAAATTGACCAAATACGGATCGGTGGAAGTGGTGGTTCTGGACGAAAATCCTGAGCGTGCCGCTAATATGGCCAATCATATATTGGTATATGCCGATAGCGTTTCGAACAAAATGCGCAGCGACCGAGCAATGACAGCGTTTAAATATTCTGAGAATTCCTTAACCAATTTGTTGGCAGAAATAAAAGTGTTGGAAGACTCCATGAAAATACTGCAAGGCATTGGCGTATATAGCTATTTGGATCAAATAGCGGCATTGACCGATCAATACGGAACAGCACTGGCAACAGGCCATCCGGATTGGGCCAAACAGATCAAAGATGAAATGGATTACCTATCTAAATACGGAACCGTTTATGGCAGCACCAATGCGCAACTTGTGGAGTCGTTCGAAAAATTGGCCGTAGTGAAAAAACGTTTCGACCTCATGAAAATTGACGTTGAAAGTAAAATTCCGAGTATTCGAATTGTGGACAATGCAAGTATTGCAGATAAAAAATCATATCCAATTAGATGGCTAATTGTGGTGATGAGCACTGCCAGCACATTTGTATTTGTAGTCATATTTCTTTTAATATTTGAAAATCTGAGACGCCTAAAAAGCGAGGGTAGGTTCTTTTAGACAAGCCATAAAGAATCTGATTGATTTGAAAGCACCCTCATTTTTGACATTGAAACCAGGCAGCGCTGATAGTCAGGTTTTGAATGCAACAACAAAAAAATGGCTCTATTTATCTACAGTCATATTTGTTGCCATCACAGGCATTTCTATTTATTTAGAATTTTATTATTTCCTTTTGTTGCCATTGGTAATGGTGGTGCTTTGGGCTGCATTTTTTAAGTTGGATGTTCTTATTCTTTTCGTTACGATGTGTACTCCTCTTTCTATCAACCTGGAGGAAATGAAGATTGGCGGAATCGGTATGTATTTGCCAACAGAACCAATACTAGTCGGAATCCTGCTGTTGTTTTTATTCAATCTCGTTGCCGGAAAAAGCCTTGATGCCAAAATATATAAGCATCCCGTAAGCCTTGTCATTGGCCTTTATTTGGTGTGGATGACACTCACTTGCGTCACCAGCGAAATGCCCATTGTCAGCCTTAAGTTTTTAGCTACAAGGCTTTGGTTTATTGTCTCCATGTACTATATAGCTGCATACATCTTTCGCGATCCGAAAAAAATACGACTTTATTTTTTGCTCTATCTCATACCGCTTTTTATCGTTATTATTTATACCATCACACGTCATTGGCAGCATGGCTTCGACAAGGACTCATCGCATTGGGTGATGGAGCCATTGTTTAAAGACCACACAAGTTACGGAGCAGTGTTGGCCATGTATGTGCCCATCTTAATAGGGATATTGATCACCAAAAATGTGAATTTGTTGTTGCGAATTTTTCTTGTTATTGGATGCATTATTTTATGTGCAGGACTCATTTTGTCCTACACCCGCGCAGCTTGGATTTCCGTAGTAGCCGCAGCGGCATTACTGGGCATTATGATACTTGCAATAAAGTTGCGGCACCTCATTTTTTCTATTGTCCTCATTGGCAGTTTGGTTGTTTTTAATTGGGAAGAAATTGAGTTGACATTTGGTCAAAACACACAAGAAAGTAGCGACAAACTAGGCGAACATGTTGGTTCTATTTCTAATGTCAGCAGCGATGCAAGTAACCTGGAACGCCTCAATAGGTGGAGTTGTGCTTGGGAGATGTTTAAAGAGCGACCAATTGTTGGTTGGGGTCCCGGCACTTATCAATTTGTTTATGCCCCATTCCAAACCAGTAAGGACAGAACCATTATCAGCACCAATCAAGGCGATGGAGGCAATGCACACAGCGAATATCTCGGGCCATTGTGCGAGCAAGGTGTCTTTGGTTTCATACTGTCGCTTGCCTTGGTTTTAAGTGTCAGTTCACTTTCATTTCGGCTTTTTCATACCATAAAAGATCGCGAATTAAAAATACTTGTTGCATCGGCTTATCTGGGTTTGATGACGTATTTCATACATGGCATTCTCAACAATTATTTGGATACTGATAAAGCCTCCATTCCCTTTTGGGGTTTTATTGCAGTGTTGGTGGCTGTGGATATTTATCATAATCCCAACACTATTTCAAAGCAAATGGATTTGGATAAGTGAATTAATTGGCTTCCAACAATATTCTAAATGCGAAGAAAAAAATCCATATTAATAAGAAGATTTATTTGGGTATTGTTAGTCTTCACTTCGGTCTTTTTTTTACTCTGCATTCCAAAAAATTTATTTATCAATCCAACCAGCACCGTTCTCTATGCCAGTGATGGCACATTGCTGAGTGCACAAATTGCAACCGATGGACAATGGCGTTTCCCTGAAATTGATTCAATTCCAAAAAAATTTGAGCAATGTCTTTTGCTCTTCGAGGACAAAAATTTCTATCACCACAATGGCATTTATCTGCCTTCCGTTTTTAGAGCAGTGCGTCAAAATGTTTTACAAAAAAGAAGGGCCATTGGAGCAAGCACCATCACCATGCAAGTGGTGCGTATGAGTAGAAACAATCCATCGCGCAACATGTTTGAAAAAATGTTGGAAATGCTGCGAGCTATGCGTTTGGAGTGGCGTTTTTCGAAAGATGAAATAATAAAACTATACGCATCCAACGCTCCATTTGGTGGCAATGTGGTGGGCCTTGAAGCCGCAGCCTGGAGGTATTACGGCAGAAGACCTGACCAACTCTCTTGGGCCGAAAGTGCCACGTTGGCTGTATTGCCAAATGCACCTTCTCTCATTTTTCCAGGAAAAAATCAAGAGCTTTTGCTTGCGAAAAGAAATCGTGTTTTGAATTTGCTTCATCAAGCCAAATTTATTGACCAGCAGACTTTGGAACTTTCTTATTTAGAGCCGTTGCCGCAGAAACCTTTCGCTTTGCCGCAAACTGCGCAACATCTTCTTCATCTATTTAACACCCAATACGGCAAGGGAAAAAAACACCATTCTACCATTGACTATCATCAGCAAGTGCAGAGTACGCAACGGTTGCAAATGGCAATGCCGGAGCTTGAAGCAAACCTCGTGCACAATGCAGCGGTGCTTATCATTGACGTAAAGACGGGCAACGTGATTACATATATTGGCAACACCAACGACCCACACAATAAACACAGCAACATGGTGGATGTGGTGCAAGCCCCACGAAGCACAGGTAGTATTCTGAAGCCAATATTGTATGCCGCCATGCTCCACGATGGTTTGATTTTGCCCAACACATTGCTACCGGATATTCCTATTCAATATGATGGTTTCGCACCACAGAATTATGACGAAACTTATGATGGTGCCGTGCCTGCCAGCCAAGCACTTTCGCGCTCTCTCAATGTGCCAGCAGTGGCTATGCTCAAGGACTATGGCTACTCTCGTTTCTACCATTTATTGCAGAAAATGAAGTTTTCAACCTTATCAAAACCAGCAGATCACTATGGCTTATCACTCATACTTGGTGGTGCGGAAGGCACCTTGTGGGACATCACGCACAGCTATGCGGCAATGAGCAGAACGCTCCTCAACTACCAAAATACGAATGGAGAATATTGCCAAGGGAACTATGCAATGCGCAACATTGTGCAACGCAAAAACACTACAACATCCAGCTCGAAATCAACTACTCCACCACTTGATGCCGCAAGTATTTGGTGTACTTATCGCGCTTTGCTAGAGGTGAACAGACCAGAGACAGAATTGGGTTGGGATGCTTATTCATCAGCCACGCCCATTGCGTGGAAAACAGGAACAAGTTTTGGAAATAGAGATGCTTGGGCCATTGGCACAACACCGGAATATGTGGTGGGCGTTTGGGTTGGAAATGCAGATGGTCAGGGCAGACCAGAGCTAACGGGCGTGTCATCCGCTGCTCCTATTTTATTTGACATCTTCGATTTGTTGCCACAGCGCACTTGGTTTAATCCGCCTTATGAAGGGATGAAAAAAATACCCGTATGTCACCAAAGTGGCATGAGGCTCGGCCCAAATTGCGAAACATCAGATACAGTATTTGTCCCGCTTTCTGGTTTGAGAACTCAAACATGTTCTTTTCATCAATTGATACATACTGACGAATTCAAAACACACCGACTAAGTAATGATTGCGCAGAACCACATCTTATGAAAAAACAAAATTGGTTTGTGCTTCCTCCAGTGCAAGAATATTATTACAAATTGAGACATCCGGAATATGCCACTTTACCACCTTTTGCTGTTGGTTGTGGACATAATAATGAGTCGCCCATTGGATTCATTTATCCAAAAAGCGATGCTCAAATTTTTATACCAAAGAATCTCCAACAAGAATTTGAAAAGGTGGTCATTAAGGCCACGCACCGTGCTGCTGACGCGGTTCTGTTTTGGCACTTGGACAATAATTATTTGGGAGAAACCAAAGGCATTCACAACATGAGTATCTATTTGAACGGAGGAAAACATACGATCACTTTGGTGGATGCGAATGGAGAAAGCCTAGCAAAAGTGATTGAGGTAATTGAGCGATAAATAGCTTGAAAAACATTTTTCGGAAAAGAAGAATTATACCAAATATAATTACTAGCTAGTCCAAATAATGTCCTGAAAAATATACATAAAGCTGCAAGTGCTGATAACGTTTTCTGCCGTTAATGTATTT
>JAYSWI010000339.1:0-5042 GCA_043718125.1 Flavobacteriales bacterium | reverse complement strand
ATTTTGTGTCGCTTGGCTGCAAGTCGGTTCAAGTGCTCATACACATCCTGGAATAAATACAGTATTGAACGCATGCTGCTCGTCATTCAATCTCGACTGTGCGGAAGGCAACTTAAATTTGACTTGCTTAGCCGAGAACTCCCCAATAGATTCGAAGCTATGGCCCTCTGCACCATGCGCGGATTGGCCAAAATGGGCATTCAGAACCAAGATGGCAAAAAGTATGTCCCCAGATTTGAATCATTGGTTGAAGAGAAGGATATGTCTTGCATGTGTATTTGTTTAGGCGCTAAATTTTTGACAAAGGCGCTACCCATTCAGAAAATAAAAGATGTAGTTGAACTGGTAATTGGTATGAAAACTATTCGTACTATCCATCTCCTTGGTGAAGAAAATCAGCAAGAATTAGCAGATGAACTGATCGCAACTTTTAACATTCGAATTGAATTGAAGAATTTTTGCGGCACCACCACCCTATTGGAAGCAGCCCAAATTTTAGCCCGATGTGCGTTTTGTGTCGGCAATGATTCTGGGTTGTCTCACCTGTCAGAAGCAGTGAATACACCTGTGCTTACCTTCTTCGGGCCTACCCATCAAAAATTTGGTTACAGACCATTTCTAAAGAGAAGTCAAACTCTATCTGTGGACTTGGGTTGCAGACCTTGCAACAAAAATGGCGATATAGTTTGTAGGTACGGAGACCACGCATGTTCGAGTCAAATTAGCCAAAGCCAAATCTCAACACTCTTATCAGCAATATATGAGGCTTAGGGACATTTCAATCACCGTCACAGCTATCATCTATGACCTTATCATGCCCTTTGTGCTTGCCCTTTTTCTGCCAATTTTAGGTTTTTTCGCTAAGACAAACGACTACAGAAAAAATAGAATCATCGGACTACGAAGCATCAATGAAATGAGAAAAAATGACCAGACTTGTGTCATCTTCTATTGTGCAAGTGTAGGAGAATTGGAGCAAGCAATTCCATTGATAAGAAAATGTGAACAAGATAAAAAACGCGTACTCATTTTTCTTGCGAGCAAGAAAGGACTTGACTACTGCAAATCAATTTTGAACAATGAAGCTTACCTCACACCATTCGATTTTGCTGTCGTATGGCGATTCATTCTGAAAAAACTGAAGCCCGAGTATTTTATCGTAAACCGCCACGAATTTTGGCCTGGTGCCTTGCTTGCCGCTGCCAGCGTTTCGAAATTGATAGTGGTGAACTATGTTGTGAAAAAACATTGCGGCCTAATTGAACGAATGGCACTCTTGCTCAGCAGTTTTGTTTTCTCTGTGAATCAAATTTCATTATCAGGCACTAAAATTATTTGTACAGGTGATACCAGAGTGGACAGACTCCTTGAAAGATATTCAGCTAAAGAACGAGAAATCAAGAGCATAAAATCAACCATTCGAAAACATCTTAATAGTTCTGATAAGTTGATTTTGATAGGCAATTGCTATCTCGCAGATTTTTTGATTCTACATCATTCGAGCAATAACATTTTTCAAAAACATAAGTTCCTTATTGTTCCCTCACGCAGCGGTTTTGATAGTTCGAAAATGAATGGTGTACTTCGCAGCAACAGCATCGAATCATACCCTTGGAACAAATTCAATGCAGTGATATTGGATACCGTAGGAAATTTGTTTGAGCTCCTTGCATGTGCTGATATTGCTTGGATAGGTGGTGGGTTTTCCAGTGGAATTCACAATTGTCTCGAATCCAATTTCCACAACATACCTATCATTTCAGGCCCACATTTGGCTGAACAACCTGATGCCATCGATCTCAAGAAATTGGGGCGGTTGAAAAACTTTGGTAGCGCTATTGAATTAGAACATTTGTTAAGTCATGGCAATTTGGTTGTTTGCAAAGCAGTCGAAAAAGAAATTTCAAAATCACCAACCAATTTAATTTACTCTTGTTTGTATGAAAATAATTATTCCGGCAAAAAGGAATTCGACTCGCGTTCCAAATAAGAATTGGCGAGCCTTCTTCAATGGTCAAAATCTTGTAGAAATAAAAATAGAACAGCTACTGAAGTCAGTAAACGCAAAAGATATTTTCCTTTCAACCGATCACCAGGAACAGGTTGAAATGACGCAGCAGTATGGCATTCAACTGCTACCTCGAAACGCATTGTTTGCAAGCGATGACACTCCATGGCCCGATGCATTGCATGGAATAATCAGTGATACCGCCTTTCATTCAGATGAAAGTATAGCATGGGTGGAGGTCATAAATCCTTTGTTTGACAATTACAGCGCACTCTTCGCTAAATGGGAAGAAGTAAAACACATTCATGACAGCATTGTGCTGGCCTCACCCATGAACAAATTCCTTATGGATGAAAATGCAAAACCTATAAATTTTCAGTTTGGTAAATGGCACGCCATGTCACAAAACATGAAGCCCTGGTTTGCCTGGGATTCTGCTTGCATCATGCGCAAGCGAGACATGCTGTACTTCAGTTACCCCATCGGCAAGTCGCCATTTCTTTTTTCTACTCAAGGGCATTGCATAGACATTGATACTATGGATGATTTTGAAATGGCTCAATATTTTTATTCTAAAAAGCATACACTGTGAAAATTAATCATCATACTATGGGCAAAAATTCGCCCTGCTACATCATAGCTGAAATAGGCCACAATCACCAAGGTGATGATGAATTGGCTATGGAATTGATTTCAGCCGCAGCGCATAGCGGAGCCAGTGCCGTTAAGTTTCAAAAGCGAGATAATCAAAATTTGTTCACCAAAGAATTTTATGAAAAGGCATACACAGGAAGTAACAGTTTCGGTAGCACGTATGGTGAACACAGAGAATTTCTTGAACCTAAAATAGCATTGCTTCAGCAAGCGAATAAATTGGCTCATGCATTAGGAATTGATTTTATTGTCACCGTATTTGATGAGGCAAGTCTCGTACTTTGTGAGAATGAGCTGAAAGTTGATGCGTATAAAATTCAGTCTGCTGATTTGACGCATCACGGTTTGATAAGAACTGTTGCACTTACCCAAAAGCCCTATTTCATCAGTTGCGGGGCTGCCTCCTACCGTGAGGTTCTGGCGACTGTTAGCTTTTGTAATTCATTGGAGACACCCTATTGCATGATGTATGCTGTGTCAGAATATCCCACCTCTGACAACCACGTGAACCTGTTTCGAATTGCACAATTGATTCGAGAATCTGGTTTGACATGGGTGGGATTTTCATGTCACCATAAGAGCATTGAACCAGCTTTACTGTCACGAGCTATAGGTGCAGTTGCAATTGAAAAGCACTTTACACTTGACAAAAACCAGCGCGGCCCAGACCATCATCTTTCGATACTTCCAGATGAACTTTTTCAACTGCGCGAACAACTCGCATCGGTAGATTCCTTTATGGGAAATGACTGGACAAATCAATATGAAGTAGAAGATTATCAACTGGATGCACGATACAAAATGGGGAAATGTGCAGTCGCCAAAAAGGACTTAGAAAAAGGACATTTTTTGCAGGCCACAGATATTGAATTTAGATCGCCCATGAAAGGCAAATCGCCTATGGAAGTGACTGCAATGATTGGAAAGCCCCTGATATTATCATTCAGGAAAGGCGATGTGCTTTGAGTAATTTTCGCTTACAAAAATCGTTTCTGACTGGCTGGCTTTGGGCTGTGTATTGATCATGACAGCAAGTTTTTGTTGAGCTTATATTCCTGCTTTTATCCAACTCTATTTGTTTTTGACGAGCACCAGTTTTTTTTTTTGCGAAGTATTCACAAAGTGGTAAAAACCTTTTATAGCCCAAACTCTCTGCACCTCTGATTTGTATAAATGACATTTATATCAGCCCACCTTTTCAGAAAAGAAAAACATTATACTGTTCTAATATAATTTGAAAGCGCTGCAACCCCATATCACTGCTGTTTCAGAAATAAATATTTGCATTCGGCAATGCTTGATCTTAGACTATTTGAAATTATGAAATAGGCCAACCATTTTCTCTCCAAAAATTTGCCGCTTCTCTTCTCCTTCAGGAGAAGATGTCGCAGACAGATGAGGTTGAGAGAATGCAAGTGAGGTGTAAAGCAGACCATTCTAATTCATAATTTCAAATGGTATTAGACGTGACCTTAAGGCACCAACTCCAACTTAGCAAACTTCTCAATTCTTGATTTTCCCATCCAGGCTGTTCTGAATTTTCTGTTGCGATAATGGTCGGCCTGATCACGATAATGTTTGCTCATAATATGTCCACTTTGGCCGCTGGGCGTGATGTTCAGACTGCTATCCACATTAGCGAAATCCAAAATTATTCTCATTTGCGACCCGTAAAAAACATTGTACTTCCCACTGCTATCCAACTTAAATCCACTCTGCAAAATGGTCTCGTTGCCACCCCAAACAGGATTGGGTCCAACGTTGAATAATGGTCTCAATACTGCTACTTCACCCAATGGATGTGATAACTCCGCTGAGGCTGCTTTTTGCCATGTCCATATTTTTGGATTGTCGCCAAATTGTTTGCGCAAATCGTTGATTGAATTGCAAAATGCCGTGTAAACAATATCACGTCTTGTTTCCAATTTGTATGTTCCTTTTACATCCCACCAATCTGATTTTTTTTGTTGAAACAAAAAGTTTTGTGTGCGCTGAATTTGATGTGTTTGCAAAAACAAATTGAATCGATCTTCACCCATTTCATCTGCCAGAGTTAAGTGCAAATAGTGATAAAGCATTTTGTTGTAAAATGTTGGTTGGGAAGCGCGTGGGTCATAATCGCCATCCCAATAAAAAAGCGCATCATATTGTCTAAAAAACACGCTATCGTTAAATTCTGGTACGCTGTTAAGTTCCATTCTAAACCAACTCAGCAGACTCGAGTCAGCAATGTTTTTTGTATCAGTCATCACCTGTTCTATGGAGGTTAGATCCCAATCGTTTTTTGCTTCTAATAAAGAACGAATGCGATCTGCACGGTACTGCGGTTTGTAATATCCAGGGTACCAAATTGCACTATTGCCCGAATTAGTTGATATGC
>JAYSWI010000338.1:0-1770 GCA_043718125.1 Flavobacteriales bacterium | reverse complement strand
CATCACATCCGCTTCATTCAACGCAGTTGGTATAGATGAGTGGATGAATGAAAACAAATTTGTTCTTTATCCAAACCCTACAGATGGCAGCAGCATTGTGCAATTGCCAAAGACATCACAGACATTGCAGTTGTTCAATTCAAACGGACAATTGGTGAGTTCTCAAAATGTGAAAAATTTAAATTCGATAAAATTGAATGCTGTACATGGAGTTTATTCAATGCGCATCTTGGATGAAAATGGCTTCGCATTAGCATCAGAAATTTGGATGGTGAAATAATTTTTATTACAAAAAAAGTGACAATAAAAAGGACGACTCAAGTCGTCCTTTTTCATGGCTCTACTTTTTTTTCTAAAATAAATTCCAGTTGTAAATAGGTTACAACTCGAGGTAAGTTGTTTGCTCCATCAAAACAAAAAAATGATGAACAACGAAATCACCCTTCCAGAAGCAAAACGTTATGTGGACAGTTTCTCACGGCCAAACGGCTATAGCCCTTATGCCTGGGATGTAACCAAAAAATTGGCAATGGAAGCTTGGGGCAGTTACCTTGCTAATCGCCCATTTCGCAGACAGGTCAATTACATGTGTAATGAATTTTACGCGATGATTCAACGTCCCGATGATGGCCAATTCATTATCCCATCAGGCTCATTTAGGATGTTGGGCAATGTCTGATATTGGACAAAAAATCATATTTAGCTGATATGAACTTGAATAGGAATTACATTTGAATTGCAAATGCTAATTCTCACATCATGTGTCGTCCAATTTTAATTTTATTATTTTTTCTAAACACCTCAAGTTCATTTTCTCAAACAGATACCATTGCTATCAATGAAGAATTTGAACGCCTTGATGGTGAGTGGGAAGGTTACTTCGAATTTGGAGTAGCCGGAACCAATCGCACCAGCAGTTTTCCAGCGAAGTGTACTTCGCGTTGGAGTGCAAACAAATGGAATTACGAAGTGTTTTATGATGAAGGCGAAGGCTCAATAAGCGGAGGCAAAGGCGAAGCACTGGCGACTGCCGATGGAAAAACCATATTTTACAATGGGGCTTTATGGAACATTATTGAATATACCGAAACGGGCGATTCAACTGCTTTTATTTTAGAAATAACAGGAAAAGAAAAACGAAAAATGGTGACAACCCGCCACAATATCCTCATCACTTCAACATCTTTTTTTATCACTGAGTCATCTAAAATGGAAGGAGAAATGACTTTCAAATTTTCCAATAAACATCATTTTAGAAGGAAAAAATAGGCACTATTTCCGTTCCAATACCGAGCAATAAATTTTATCAAATTGTTCAGCCACCCTACCATTATCAAAGTGCTTAATTGCATATTCGCGCAGTGCTGTAGAATCAAACTGATTGGGGTTGTTCGCAAAATTCAAAATGGCTTCTTGGAGTGCGATTTCATCTTTAGGATGAATTAGAAATCCTCTACTTTCATTGACATGTTCGCTCACACCACCAACATTTGTAGAAATGATAGCCATGCCACTTGCCATTGCCTCCACTATCACCACAGGCAGATTTTCAAAATTGCTAAAGAGCAAAAGACAATGCGATTGCTGCATCAACAACGCAATGTCCGAAGGCTTTTTCTCATTAAAAAACAAAATGGATTTCGCATCAATACCTATATCAATGGCCATTTTTTGCCAAGGCTTCACATCGCCATCACCACCAATAGTCAATCGAATATTTGGATTATCATGACTCGCTTTTCTATGAAAATCTTCACGGCGGCGCTGGCG
>JAYSWI010000337.1:0-5074 GCA_043718125.1 Flavobacteriales bacterium | reverse complement strand
TTGTGTCATAATTGACGCACCTTCCAAATCATCAATATCTATATTGCTAAATTCTGGTATCAAATTGAAATTGCCTAGGTCGAGATCTATATGAATTCTGCTATCTTTTTTTCCTACAAAAATGGTGTCCATGATAACTGTTTCGCCAAAAGTATGGGCCGCAGTTTCGCCTATTAGCTCGTGCGAAAGTTGAAGTGAAAAACTACCCACCTTGCCTTTCTTGGTGGAGTTCAGTCTGCGCAACTGATGGTTTTCTCGGTCTGCGATAATCAATTCACCATTGATAACAGCAAGGCCAGAAGGTGCGTTAAATGTAGCTTGCAGCGCATCGCCATTTTTATTTCCAATCGTGCCGTCACCAGCTAGGTATTCCCAACTGTTTTTTCCAAGCAGATAAATGCGTTGTTCTTTAACGCTGGTTGCAATGAGTTGATCTTTCCATGAACTAAGCGTGTGGAAAGTATAATTCTTATTTGCAGGGAAAATTATTTTGCCACCTTTTTTATCCAATTGTACCAAGCTGCCATCACTCATTGCCACATACAAAAAATCCTTCACCGCTGCAATACTCTTCGGGCAAAGACGCAGTAGCCCATTTTTTCCTTCGGGCAGATCTGCGAATTTTTTTGCATTGCCATCTTTGGGGTTTATTTCATACACTTCATTGCTGGAGGCACTAATAGCAAATAGCTGCTTGTTCCAAAACGTTAGACCAACAGGTAAACCAAACGCATTTTTTTGACCCAATATTTCATTTTGTTTCTGATCGATGTACTGTCCATTTCCACAAAGCGTAGTCACATTTTGTGTTTGTATATCTGCCACCCTAATACGTTGATTGTACGTGTCAGCGATGTACAATTTTGAGTCGTGGAAACACATTCCACCAACATGGTCAAAACGACTATGCGTGAGTAAATCATCCGAATAGCCGGCTACTGAGTTGCCGATGACCGCAGTACAATTTCCACCACCGTCCAATTCTAAAATGCGATTGTGGGCTGCATCGTTCACATAAATTTTGTCCAGTTCATCGTCTGTGGTCAGTGCAGTTGGATTTTCGATGACCGGATCGCCCCACCAATTGGGCAATATAGCTGGCTGCAAACGATAGTTGTAGCACGATTGTATCAAATCCAAATCGGCTTTTACATCTTCTATTTTTTTCAATAATTCTTCAAAACCCTTTGCACCACCTTGTGCAAACGAGGGTTGATTTGTTTTCTGATATAGAAAAAAATAGGGCACTTCTTGAATCATGTTTCCTTGAAAACCGCTGAAATCAGGCACCACTGCAACAGGATGCGTGTAGCCAAATTGTTGAATGTATTGTACAATAAAATTGCGCCTGATGGGAGCAGCTGCATCACCTTTTATGACTTGTATTATTTGAAACGCGGCAGTTTGGTTGAGTATGTTTTGAAGTGTGGACAGATAATATCCACACTCTACACAATCGAAATCGCTCACGACAACAATTGTTATTTTGTTCTCAAAATTGTTTTGCCCATAACCACTTTCTGTGTTTTGCCACACTGTTTCTTTGGGGAAATAGTGACCAATAATTTGTGTCTCTTGCTTTTGGTTTGCACCCGTTTGGCGGTCGCGCTCATCGAGTATTTTTTTAATCTCAAGTTCGTTGGCTGCATTTATTTTTATTGAGTCTGCAGTTTGCTCAGTCTTCGATTTTCGGTTGGATTTTACTTTCGATTCTTGCGCAAATAAGAAACTACAGCAGACTATAGAAGCCAATGTAAATAGAGTTTTTATCAATTTCATCATGTAAAATATTGGATTGGAGTGAAGCGAAATTTCATTTCACAAAAAAAAGGAATTCAAATATGATTCCTCTTTTTTTTATTGAAGTAAAATTTTCAGGAGCGCTGCTTATTTTTTTTCTGACAGTACATGTTTGGTCATTATTAAAACCGAAAGCAAACGCATTCGATTATTTCCCCAACATTCCGAGGTCTTTTATTTCCTCTATAGTTAGTCCTGTAACCTTACTGATTACCTCGAGCGAAATTCCATTTTTCAGCATCTCTGCCACCATTTTTTTTAAAGTTCGATGTTCCCCAATTGTTATTCCTTCCACTTTGCCTTCAATCTTTCCTTCAATCTTTCCTTCAATCTTTCCTTCCTCTTTGCCTTCGTCAAAAGCTGTATCCAAAACGCCTTTTAGATCGCGGTATATTTTCAAACTGTTCTCGTAGTGGGTGTATTCGGCTGTATTGAGTTTGCCTAGCTCTGCCTTTTGCAAAGCTTGATTAAATATGGTATCATTGAATATTTTGGGTATGGTCTGAAAATCCTCAAGGTTGATAATAAAATACAACCATTTGTCGAGCCTCGTTTCCAATTCGTTTTCTGCCTTATTAAAATTAGGCATTTCAAGATAAATGTAGGTGAGGTTTTCGAAGAATATTTCGCAGTTTTGATCTTTAAGTTTTACTGTGTGCAGCACCTCCTTTTTCTCTTGAGTTGTGGCATAATCATCAAACGTAAAATCGAGGATACCAATACAATAAATTGGCTCCAACTTATAGTTCCAATCCCCTTTGCTGGCTTGCTCTCTTATGGGAAATGTGGAATAATAAATTGTGCGGTCTTTAAAGTAGTTTTGTTTTGCTTTTTGAAGTTCTACTATAAATTTTTCTCCCCTTTCATTTTCGCAATAGATGTCGTAAATCGCTTTACGATCAGCCTCAGATTGTCCTAGTTGCGCTGTGTTTTTAAAAGTAAGGCTTACAATGTTTTTTTGCTCTGGCAGCAGGGCATTGAGGAAGTCCATCAGCTGGGGTTTGCTGGCTTCTTCTCCAAATAATTTCTTAAATCCGAAGTCGGTATATGGATTTAGATATTTCGTTTGCATTGGGTATTGTCAAGCATAGTTTGCTGTGGTCAAATTTAGTTGTGTTTGTGAAATTATTAAGTTACGATTTTATTGAAATCACGGTGCTTGAATATAGTAGGGTTTCGGTTTTTTAAACCTTGTGGATCATTCCGAATGGTATGGTCTGTATATACTTAATCATTCACAGCAATTGATCTGCTTCGCATCGGGATTGGCATCTCTTATCTGCTGTGTCTCAAAATGTCATCGAAGTCAAATGTTAGTCTTTTTTTTATTCACTTTCAATAGAATTGCAAAATATTAAACACTCTCCAAAGTAGAAACAATATGCAAACATTGATAGATGGTATTCGGCACATAACCGATCTTGATGGATATGATCATATACTTTTCATTCTCGCCTTGTGCGCCCCATTCGTGCTTTCTGATTGGCGGAAAATTGTGTTGTTGGCCACTGCATTTACTATAGGGCACAGTGTTACACTTGCTCTTTCCGCAATGGATGTCATTCGATTTTCGAGCCGCTTGATTGAGTTTCTTATTCCAATTACAATCATGCTCACCTCCATCTGGAATGTGGTAGGCGAAAGATGGATAAAACTAAAAAGCAACAGCGTGCGCTTCTTGCTAATGGCGGGTTTCGGACTGATACATGGTATGGGATTTTCCTCATACTTCCGCATGATGTTCAATGACACAAGTGAAATGGTGAAGAATTTATTTCTATTTAACCTTGGTTTAGAAGCTGGGCAGATCGTCATCATCGGAATTATTCTTTTGTTTGTGTTTGCAGTGAGCAAAGTATTGCATTTACAGAAACTTCATTTGAATATCGTCATGTCATTTCTAGCCTTTTGTATGTCTGCATATTTGCTTTGTGAAAATATTTGCGGTCAATAAAACCAACACACATCGCTTTTTACATTACCATGTTTTGGTTACATACACCAAGCCTACTTTCGCCTTTATTTTCAATAATAAAAAATTGAAAAAGCTATTCATACTCCCCATTCGCATCTATCAAGCTACGCTGTCCCCATTGCTAGGGCCAAAGTGCAGGCATGAACCAAGTTGCTCTCATTATGCAGTAGAAGCCATACAGACATGGGGAGTGTTGAAAGGAATAGGATTAGGAATGAAGCGTCTTGCGAAATGTCACCCTTGGGGAACGTTTGGATACGATCCAGTGCCGAAGAGAACGGAAGAAAATGAAGCAGGAAGCAATATTTAGAATTTGAGAATTTGAAAATGAAAGTAGCTTATCAGTCGATCTATTGGGCAGTGATGTTTGCACTTTGTGCATGTGCTGTGGATGAAACAGAAACCCTCAAGCAAGCACGCAATATTCAGATATCAATTGAAAGCGACATTGCTCATATTGATTCTTTGGTGGCTACATATACCTATGCACTCAATAATGAAATCAATACATTGAGTACCGACACGACCATTCAAATTGATACCACAAAAAGGAGCAATTACAACCGCCTAAAGTTGCTGCTAGACAGTGCCAATATTTTATTTGATGCGCTGAGCAATTGGAAAAGCACAATGAAACAGTTGCCATCTGCACAAGAAATTGGCAATGGTGCCACCAATCCTTTTGGCGAAGGAGCGGACGACAAAGCCACCCTTAATGGAATGACCCAACAAAATTCCGAATGCCAACTATTGTTGATGCAGTTGCTTGCAATGTGCACAGATACTGTTACACAAAGTCCATAACTCCAAAAAATGTTGAATGCGGTGTAACAAGCGACCACCAGTAAGAACAAGTCTCTGACTTGTCCAGTAAGAACAAGTCTCTGACTTATCCAATAAAAACATGATACAAAGACCAAGAAGAAACCGCAAATCGGAAACCATCCGCAGTATGGTGCGTGAGACACGCTTACCGTTGTCATCGCTCGTCTATCCATTATTTGTAGTGGATGGTAGTGGCAAACAAATACCCATTGCATCCATGCCTGGCATACACCGCTGGAGCGAAGACCTGGTGATGAAAGAAATAGAAGAGTGCATGCAACTTGGTGTTCATTCCTTTGTGCTTTTCCCTGCTGTGGAGGATTCTCTCAAGGACAAGGAAGGAACTTATGGCTATGCCCAAAACAATTTCTACTTGCGCATCATTCGCAATATCAAAAAGCGATTTCCTGAATCATGCCTGATAAGCGATGTAGCTATGGACCCATACAGCAGCGATGGGCACGATGGCTATGT
>JAYSWI010000336.1:0-5079 GCA_043718125.1 Flavobacteriales bacterium | reverse complement strand
TTGCGCTTTTTCACGCTCAAATAGTTTGAAAAAATTTCACTTTCAAACACCATAAACTAAAACAACTGGCAATCAACTCTGCGTAACCTCAGCGTCCTCTGCGCCTCTGCGCCTCTGTGGTTGAGAAAATAAATTGCGAAGCAATCAACTACTCAGGCCAATTTAGGTTTGACTTTTCAGTAGGCCCTAAATAATTAGAATTTCTATGGAAAACAAACTGCGAATAGCTATTCAGTAAGCAAAAGAACTTTGTCATCATCTCCATCCTTTTTCCACATCACTTTCACTTTCTGGTTGTCATAGCTGTCCACACTTTTCCCAATGTATTTTGGCTCCACGGGCAATTCTCTGCTATAGCGCCTATCTACCAACACAAGCAACTCCACACTGCGCGGACGGCCATATTCCATAAGTCCTGCAATGCCTGCACGAATGGTTCTACCCGTATAGAGTACATCATCCACAAGAATCACATCTTTATTCTCCAACGAGAAAGGAATCTCCATTGGTTTTGCAATCAATTGTTTCTCGTGGTGACGAAAATCATCGCGATAAAAAGTGGGGTCAACTATTCCAAAATCAATTTTGCTCTTGGGTTGTATTTCTCGCAATTGATCCACAATATGTTCTGCAAGTATTACCCCTCTTGGCTGCAATCCAAGCACCACTGCATTGCTGAAGTCATCATGATTTTCGATCAATTGATAACAGAGACGCTTCAATACAAGGGCAAACAACTTGCTATCAATGAGGGTTATCTGTTTCAATGTTATTGATATTTGTAATCAAACAAGAAGAGTATTTGAAAGAATCCGCAACTTCAATCGCATTCGAAAATTTATTTATACATCAGCTCCTTGGCTGTTTTCACCACATCACTCACCTGTGGCAAGGCTGCCTCAATAAGTGTTGTTGCAAATGCAAAAGGAGTATCGGTTTGAGTCAATCTTCTGATTGGAGCATCCAAATAATCAAATGCATTGCGTTGCACACGATACGCAATCTCGGTGGAAATACTTGCTACAGGCCACGATTCTTCAAGAATAATCAATCTATTTGTTTTCTTTACACTAGTGATGATGGTATCGATGTCCAACGGGCGGATAGTGCGCAAATCAATTACTTCCGCACTGATGCCTTCCTTCTCCAATTCTGCTGCTCCTTCAAGTGCAACCTTCATTATTTTTCCGAAGGATACAATGGTTACATCCGTTCCTGCACGTTTCACATCGGCCAAACCAATTGGAATGATATACTCTCCATCGGGCACTTGGCCTTTGTCGCCATACATCTTTTCGCTTTCCATAAATACCACAGGATCATTATCCCTAATAGCTGCTTTTAGCAGGCCCTTGGCATCATAGGGATTAGATGGTGTCAAAACTTTAAGACCAGGAACGTGTGCATAAAACGCTTCGAAACTTTGAGAGTGTGTTGCGGCAAGTTGCCCAGCCGTTCCGTTGGGACCTCTGAAAACAATAGGCACACTGTATTGACCACCGCTCATCTGCAACATTTTCGCAGCACTGTTTATTATTTGATCAGCAGCTAATATGGCAAAATTCCAAGTCATAAATTCCACAATGGGACGCAGGCCATTCATAGCTGCCCCAACTGCTATGCCCGAAAAGCCAAGCTCTGCAATAGGCGTATCGATCACACGCTTAGGCCCAAATTCATCCAACATGCCTTTTGAAGCTTTGTATGCACCGTTGTATTCAGCTACTTCTTCGCCAAGCAAAAAAACGGTCTGATCTCTTCGCATTTCTTCTGTCATCGCTTCGCATATTGCTTCGCGGAATTGTATTTCTCTCATGTATTGTTCTGCTTTTTGTAAGCGGCAAATCTAGGAGGGTTGAGGTAATAGAAAAATTTTATCCGATCTGGAATTTGATGGTGAAATGCGTTTTGTTCACCTTTTGTAAGCACTTATAGGAATGATCTTATTTTTTTTATTGAAAGCAACACAACAGTTCTGGATGCGTTTGAGTCTTCAGTGCAAAATACAACTCTCGCAAGACAATTACTTTCGCGCCCGCTTTCTTCAATTTGAAAAAACTAAGCACATATTTATTTCCTCTATTCTGCATTTTGGGTTCAGTTACTTTGGTAGCCCAACCATTAAATCCGCCTACAATGCAATGTTTGCAAGTGGCTGACAATGGTGATGTTTCAATCCAATGGATTCCAACTGTCGATACATTCAACAATTTTGTTCAATACAATATTTATTCTGCCGTTTCCTTCTTTGGTCCTTACACCCTAGTTGGCAATGTTGCGAATATCAATGCAACCAATTTTGTGGATACTACACCAGGTGCATTGATAGATAACGTTTACTATTATGTGGCAGCAGAAAACAATGATGGTACCAACACTTTTTTATCAATTGGTTCGGACACTACCGCAACGATGCACCTCAACGCTACTCCAAGCACAATTCCGCAAGGCTATGCCAATTTGGATTGGACATCACCATTTCAATCAGGCTACGTGCCACCTGTAGGAACGGAATATTTAGTATGGCGGGAATACCCAGCCGGCACTTGGACATCCGTTCAAAATTTGCCTTTTGGACTTACAATTTGGGATTATGAAATTTCGTTTTGCAATGAGTTTCTGAATTTTAGAATTGAATGCGTAATTCCTGGCGGATGCAATTACATCAGCAACATTTCGGGCGATAATTTTCAGGATCAGATACCTCCTGCTATACCAGTCGTATCTTCAATAAGCGTGAATCACACCACCAACGATGGCATCGTAAATTGGGAAGTAAATCCGAGTGGAGATACACAAGCATATATCGTTTATGAATGCGAAAATCCGGGGTTTGATATTTTAGATACTGTATATGGTATCAACAATACACAATACACCGATTTCTTAGCCAATCCTAGTGTAGGCCCTTTGTGCTATTTGGTTGCAGCTTTTGACACTTGCTATAGCGGAGTGCCGCCAAGCCCAAACACTAGCCCAACCACTACAGACTGTCATTGCAGTGTTCATCTCCCCTCTATTAGCTATCAAGTGTGTGAGGACAACATGTCTTTTTATTGGACCCCCTATTTGGGTTGGCCCGATGGTGTGGAGATGTACATCATACATCATGCTTTTGCGCAAAACCTTCCCGCTCCATTTTATTTACCTATTGATACAGTTGCAGGCAACGTGCTCAATTATATACACACCAACATTCAATTTTATGGTTACAATTCCTATTATATCGAAGCGGTTGCAGCGTTTACGAACTATAGGGCGAATTCTAACATTCAATCAGTACTGACCAATTATCCAATAGCACCTGACTATGTTTATTTGGCCAGTGCATCGGTTGTAGATCACAATCAAATTGAAGTTGTTTTGGAAATAGATCCCGTCATTGACGAGCATTTATTTACGCTTCAACGTTTTGATCCAAATGGCGGAAATTGGGACGACATCTTGACTGAAAGTGTCGTAAATTCTGCGTCACTTTCTATTCCAGATGCGGATGTCGAAACAGAAGTATTTACATATACTTATCGGGTAATTACAGAAAATTTTTGTGAAGATATCATCGACACCACCAACATTGGAATCAGCATTTTGCAGGAAGGTTTTGCAAGCACTTCGCAAGTAAAAAACATATTGACATGGACAGCATATAGCGACTGGGAAGACGGTGTTGAAATGTACAAAGTGCACAGGACCATTGGCGACACAGGGCCTGACCAAGTCATCGCTGAACTTAGCCCTCAAGTGCGCACTTATGAGGATGATGTGGCGGTGCTGCTATATACGGATGGTAATTTTTGCTACACCATCGAAGCAGTAGAGGTGCCTTCAACTTCCCTTGGCATTAGCCATTCTGCTTTTTCCAATGAGCTTTGTCTTTCACAAGAACCCAAAATCTGGATACCCAATGCCTTCATTATTGATGGATTCAACAACACCTTCAATCCGGTTATTTCCTTCGCTGATTTTGAAAATTATAAAATGATCATCTTTAGTCGCTGGGGCGATGTGATATACGAAACCAGCGACATCAACTCCCCGTGGGACGGAACCCTAAATGGCAAGCTGGTGCAAGAGGGCGAGTATGCGTATTTCGTTAGTGTAAAAGACGGCAAAGGCCGTGCATTCGAACAAGCAGGGCATGTCATCATGATTTCGAAACGTGAGAAATAGTATGGCTATCGGTTGCCAATAAATTTTTTTTTATCAACAGCATCAATAAATTGATTTGAGAAGTTTGAAATTTAGAATCAAGCAGCACACCTTCGCACCATCAATATGGCGAAGAAAAAAGAAGCTGAAATATCAAAAAACAATTCGAATCTCAACGGCTTAGATCCAAAAAAGCACATCATCATCAAAGGTGCTCGTGTACATAATCTTAAGAACGTTTCTCTGTCTATTCCTAGAGGAAAAATGACGGTGATCACTGGTCTTAGTGGTTCGGGAAAAAGCTCATTGGCCTTCGATACATTGTATGCCGAAGGCCAGCGCAGATATGTGGAAAGCCTCAGCAGTTATGCGCGCCAATTTCTTGGGAAATTAGACAAGCCCGATGTGGACAGCATCACCGGTATAAGCCCTGCGGTGGCTATTGAGCAAAAGGTGACAAGCCGCACATCGCGATCTACTGTGGGCACCACCACCGAAATTTATGATTACATGAAGTTGCTTTTTGCCCGAGTAGGCAAAACAATTTCGCCAAAAAGTGGCCGTGAAGTGAAAAGAAATACCGTTGAAGATGTTGTCAATTTTGTTGCGCAACAAAAGGAAGATGTCGGTTTTCTGATTCTTTCCGCCATCGTATTCGACAAAAAAACGGAGGCTAAAAAGAAACTGGAAACACTTGTTCAGCAAGGTTTTTCGCGCATAGTTGTGAACGGTGATGTAAAAAAAATTGAAGATGCGCTGGACACCATCAAACCAAAAGACGAAGCATTTATAGTCATAGATCGCATCACAGCAGAAAGGGGTGCTGAGAACGATACAAGAATTGCGGACAGTACCGAGAGTGCATTTTTCGAAGGTCTAGGCACCTGCATTTTACAAAACACATCTGATGGCACGCGACATGTTTTCAGT
>JAYSWI010000335.1:0-1779 GCA_043718125.1 Flavobacteriales bacterium | reverse complement strand
ACATTTCGCCTGCACCTTCTGCATCGCTACCTGTGATGATTGGCGCATGTAAATAGAAAAAACCTTTGTCGTTAAAGTATTTATGAATAGCAAAAGACAAGTGATGACGCAATCGAAAGACAGACCCAAACGTGTTGGTGCGAAAACGAAGGTGTGCCTTCTCGCGAAGAAAGTCCAAAGAATGCCTTTTCATTTGAATTGGAAATTCATTTGGGTCACATTCGCCAAGTATCTCTAGTGATGTTGCAACCAGCTCAATGTCTTGTCCCTTGCCCAACGATTTTTCGAGTTTGCCGGTGGCACTAATAGAAGCCCCGGTGTTGAGCTTTTTCAACTTCAGCTCATCGTGTTCTTCTTTCTTCACCACTATTTGCAAGGTCTTGATGGTACTACCATCACTCACTGCAATAAATTGGTCGTTGCGAAAAGTGCGCACCCAAGCCTTCACGGTCACCTCCGCGCCTATTGGCTGCTCTGAGAAAAGGGTAGCTATATCAGTATGATTTGACATGAATGAGTTTTTTTTTTGAGGCGCGAATGTAAAAAATTGGATTTCGCATCATAGAAAGAGAAGGCTAAAACAAACGCAGTTGTTCAGCATCAGGATTTTTGTCGGTGTCGTCATGCTCGTGTTCATCCATGCGGGAGGGTACAATTGGCTTAGGTTTCAGCAGTGCTTCTGTTGCTGCACGTCTTCTTTCTTCCCTGTCTATTTCGGCCAGCGTTATTTCGAACTCACTTAGCACATCAGGAATTTTATTGTCTTCCTTATGGTGAAGAGCTATAATGAGAATGTGTTCACGCAATGCCAGTAGTTCGCACATTTCATTCATCCCTTTTTTGGAGGCTATAACATATTGTGCTTGGTTGATGCGAATGCGTTTCTCCAAACACTTTTCCGTGTTGGTAGCAAAGAAGGCAATGTATTCATCTGCCTTGGCAATGGTTTCTTTTATATCATGCTGTATGCTTCTCATTTGGTGTGAAGGCTTTTTTGTATAGTTTCTATTTCCTCTGTAGTCAAATCATAAAGTGCATATACGTGTTGATTGATGCACTCTTCGCTGTGTGTTATGCGTGTTTTGATTTGCTCCGCTTTGTTGGGAAGGGTTTCTGTTTTTAGGTCTGTGTTGAGTTGGAGAAGTAGGTTAACGTGTTTTACTATTTCATCATGTTTTTTCAAGTCTTCGCTTGATTTCATATTGCAAACACGGATTGGAAATTTATCTAAATCAACTTTCTTGAGCTGGGGTGTGCTGGCCTTGTTAGTCACCAATTTGTTAGCATAAACAAATTGAAACACACCAGAATTGATAAGAGCCGTGAAGTATTTGAGAGAGTTTTTAGTTTTGTTGTTGAACAAAAAATAAAGTGATTGTTCTGGGTAAATTCTGGTTTCATCATATGTAGCAATCATTGGAAGACCTGTCTTTCTTAAAAGAACTTTTTGTGGCGCTCCGAGTTTCTCTTTATCGGTAGTTCTTCCCGTAATGTTCTCCTTTGTAAAGTGAAAAAAATAGGGTTTGACTTTGCTGTAAGGAGCAATGCTTCTTCCACGAGCAACTTCGATTTGAGTTTTTGATTTTCGCTTATCAGATATTTTTTCCGATTTACCACCGAACCCAGAAGTGCTATCGATTATTTCAGATAATGGTTTGGTCTTTTTTAAATTGAAGAGTTTTTCAATCAAATACGATGCTTCTTTATTTTGCTCGTAACTGAATTTGTTCTCTTTATCTTTTTTGTAGGAAGATAAGAGTTTCGATTGAATTACTCCAG
>JAYSWI010000334.1:0-5083 GCA_043718125.1 Flavobacteriales bacterium | reverse complement strand
AATTTCATCGCCCACACAAACTTCTGTTGCGCTTGTGGTGGCTTGTTGCAAATCTGCACAATCATAAATGGTATTTATTTCTGTGTTGGTGACAACAGCAGGGTTGAAGTCGAAGAAAATGGATGCGGTGTTTTCTATTGTTTCTCCTGCTAACAAACCGCTAATTGGCTTTACTCTGAAAGAAACAAATCCATGACTGCCGACTTCATCTGTGGTGGTTGGTGGTAACGCTATATCATCAAAAACAAATATTGCTTTTCCGAATGAATTGATTGTAAGCTCATAGTCATGCGAAGTGCCTACAACTTGGAGTGTTGACCAATCAAGTTTTTCACTGAGCATGTCTTCAATTCTAACGTACTCGGCATTGGCGTTGCCAATATTTTGAAACCGTACTAAATACTGTAGTTCGCCATCAGTCAAAATGTATCCTGCTTCTGTTTGCCCAAGTTGTTCTTGCAAATCATTTGGGTCATATGAGCATTGTATGGTGTAAGTGGATTCTAATTGGTCGGTAAACACTACATTGTTTAGGTCATCTACCAATTCAGCAACTAATGTATGCGCTGCTTCCTGGCCGATTGAATTGACATCAGGTGATAGGGCAAGTAGTTCCACTTGAAAAATTTCATTGTAGTATAGTGAGGTAAAATTCCAGGTGAGTGTATTTCCGACTATGGCATCGGGGGCGGGAAGGGCGCTTGAAAATGTAAACTGATTATCCAGTGTGTAAGTAATGCTGCCAGAGGCCAATGTGTTGCCCGTGTTGGTAACTGATAACCAATGAACATATTCGCTTCCGCACACATCACCACTTGTAGCTAAAGCAGGATAAACTGACGGTTGTACGCCATTGGGCTGAATCGCAAAAAATATTTCGGCTGTAGGATTTAGGATAGTCAAATCAACGCTTTGCGATGAGGGCGTAATAAAATTCCACAAATCTGGGTTGGGATTGATGGACGCGGTAGTTGTTCCTGCATTGCCATAAAAATGAAACTGACCCATTTCATCGGTATAGATATATCCCCATTCTTCGCCAAGATAAATTTGTTGATTCATCATTGGTGCTTCACCGTTGTTTTGGATGCCATCACCATTGCTGTCAATGAATACATGAAACTGAATTTGAAATGGCGAGTCAAGGTTGTTGTAGGCCACTTGCAACCAAGCAGTGAGACCATTGTTGTTCATTCCACTAAGCACTAAATCTGGCATGTTGTCATTGTCCATCTTTGCTGCCGATATTTGTTCTAGCCCCGCTAAAGAATTGAAATTAAGTGAAACAGCAGCGGCAAAAATTCCAAAGCCATTGTTTGATATCATTTTCAGAGCGTTCGTATTCCTGTAAATGATATCGTTATCAGCGTCTCCATCAAAGTCTCCAATGCAATAAGTATTAATTTGAGTAGTGTTGGAATAGGTAGCAGCCTGTACTACATCGTACGAGCTACCATTATAGGTGATGTACTTAATCTTGTTTTGGCTATTATCAAAATTCAAATCCAGAAAAATCAAATCGTCCAAGCCATCTCCATTTATATCAAATACAGCCTTCTCGGAAACTTTCACATTGCCATTAAGGTCTGGTGAAACATAGACTTGAATTGTCTCATAATTTCCCATACCATCCCCAAGCAGCATATAAACGTCATTCAATGACACAACTGCCATGTCTTGAATATCATCACCATTGAAGTCTCCTTTTTGCAATCCGTCTATCCAGTAGTTACCAGTGCCGCTAATGCCCAGATTTGCGATATCACTTTGAGCAATCCAGCCATCAGTCTCATCATAATCAAACCACTTCACCCTTCTGCCCACATTAGAGTTCGTTAGTACCACAAGATCTTGGTCATTGTCATGATTTACATCCAACTCAAGATAGGCCCAGCACATAAGATTACCACCAAGCGATGGCAGCACATTTTCCATTGGCTTAAAATGTAGGTCGTCCTCTCTGATAGAACAATTTGCGCCTTCATTGTAAAATCCGGTGAGTAGGTCTTGCTGACCATCGCGGTTGAAATCGAAATAAGAAACGCCCAGATTTAATTGCATATTGGTTAATCCCATCAATTGTTTGGAGTATGTACCAAATCCATCATTAGCAAATCCGACCCATCCAATGTCGCCCCTTGATAGTATGTCATTTGTGCCGTCTTGGTTGAGATCTATTATTTGGAAACTGTGGCCACAGTGCGTTCCGGTAGCAGACAACATTTGTTCGGTGTAGAGAATGCCGTCATCATATTGTAAAGCCGTAATGAGGGACGTTGAGGTTTCGACTCCATCCATTTTTCCATCATTGTTTAGGTCAATCCAAATGAATGTAGCAGCGTTATCCGGCCTTGTAAGAACGTTGCCATGTTCTTCAAATCCGCTGGTAGTATTTTCAAGCCAATGAAGGCCACGTTCAGGTCTAAGCATCAGATCAATATCACCATCTCCATCATAATCGGTTGTTAAGTTATTGTCGCAATCGTACCAGTATGTAAAGTTGGTGTTGAGCACCTGTACTATTTCAGGTGCAAGTCCACCTGTTGGAATGCCATAGTATATTTTTAGACTATATCCTGATACGGCAAATAAATCTTGAATCATATCCCCATTAAGGTCAGCAAAACCGGAAGCACTTGCATTGAAGCTCGGAAATAAAACAACATAAGATTGAAAAGTACCGTCACCATTTCCATAAGAACATCTCAACTCATATGGATAGGGTTGTTGTGTAACAATGTCTTTCGTTCCATCCTGATTTATATCCACAAGCCAAAGTATTTTGACCTCTTCTGCGGGTGAGTTGGCTGCAGTAAAATTTCCAAGCCCATCATTAAGCAATGAATAAAAGTGATATGTATCATCAGGGCCTCCAAGAGGGTTGTTACCAATTGCAAGTAACAAATCCAAATGAGAATCACCATTGACATCTTCACAAACTATTTGCCCCCCTGTTGCGTCAGCCGGGCTGTAGTCGTGCGAGGTTGTGAAATTGAAGCCTTCATTTTCAAGCCACCCTGTTGCACATGCTAAATCAATATCACCATCGCCATCTAAATCTCCAGCTGCATAACTTTTTCCTTGCAGGGCTTGAGCATTTGCATGTGTTTGAATAGAAAAACTGCCTGCAACATTCCAAAATACACGTATGCTGGTGCTCCCATCATCCGATTGAACAATATCCAGATCGTTATCGATATCCAAATCAACAAGAAAACCTAGTCCAAGATGCGAATAATTTATAGCTAAAGTTGTTGGAGGAATGAATTGTGAATAGGCAATTTGGGAAATGCCAATTAGGAGTGCGAATAATAATTTTTTCATTTTGATTTTGTTTTTTGATAAATGCTTTTTATTCGACATAAAGGTGTATTCAACTTTTCATCTAACGCAACATCTAATGAGAATTCGGGCCTGTTTATTTAGTATTCGTTATTAATAACAAATATTCGAAGATAATTCCGGTGAGGGCCTGTTTAAAAAATTACATAAATTGTTGAATGAGAAGTTCTCGATTACAACAAAATTGAACGAGTGAATATGCAAGACCTATTGCTTTATCCATCGTTCGTTTAAGTCTCCAATTTGAATTTCATAAACACCACCATTCAAAATTCTGCAATCAACCACTGTATTTCGACTGGTTAATTTAATTGCATTCATCACTGTTTTCCCCAGCATATCGGTTATCACTATTTCATTTCCTATCAAATCATTTGAAATGGTGATGGTCACAAAATCACTTGCAGGATTTGGATAAATAGAAATTTGCGAAGCACTCATTTCTTCAATGCCTGTGTAGGTAGCAAGCAGAACATCACTCAAATCACTACATCCATTTCCACCAGTAGTCATCACAGAGTAGTTTCCGGTTTGCGTTATTACAAACGTTTGCGAAGTGGCATTTGCTATTTCATTTCCATTCAAATACCATTGGTAGCTTGTCGCAGCATTTGCCATTAGCGTGTTTCCATTTTGTGTGAACGATGCTGTGGTTTCATTGGCGACTATCGACCACTGTTGTTCTACTTCACAAAGTCCATTGGTGGCCTGCATCACCATTGTTCCATTTTCTTCCACCGTGTGGGCGAAAGAACCAGTCGCCACAAATTGGTCATTGTAATACCAAGTCATGGTTTCTAACCAATCTGCATAGTTGGTGCAGACAATATCATTACCGATACATGCTTCCAATGAACTTACAAATCCTTGTTCCAAATCCGCACAATCGTAAATTGTGTTTACTTCGGTATTGGTAACCACCGCTGGGTTGAGGTCGAAGAAAATCTCTGCGGTGTTTTCGATTATTTCTCCAGCAATTAAATCCGCATTTGAATTGATTCTGTAGCGCACAAATCCATGCGACTCTGCTTCGTTGTTTACACTATCAGGCAAATTGATTTCATCAAAAGTGAAAATGGCTCGGCCTGTTTCGTCTATCATCAACTGAAAATCATGCGACCAAGCTATGGGCTGCATGGTGCTCCAGTCATGCTCTGCGGGCAATTGATTTTCTATGCGCACGTCTTGTGCAGGTGCATTGCCTGTGTTTTGAAAACGGATGGTGTAGTCGAGTTCATCGCCTGCGAGGATGTAGCCTTGGTCGGTGTAGCCGTTGTGTTCTGTGATGTCGTTGGGGTCGTAGGAGCAGGTGATGGTGTAATTTGCTTGTGCGATATCGGTAAAGTCAATATTACCCATGCCATCCTCTAGTTCAACAGTGAGTGTATTGACAACCGATTCACCAAGGTCCGCGGTTAAACCCGAAGTGACATTCAATGTAATGAAGAAATTTCCACCTGGCGCAACTTCAGAGAATTCGTAACTATACGTGTTACCTGCTATTAGGCTTGGTGCAGGGGTAGAATTGATAAAAGTGTGGTGGGCATCAAGTGCATAAATAAAAGTGCCTGTGGCGTTCAATGCGCCTACATTATTTAACCATAGAAAATGATTCGTTGTTCCATTGCATATTCCAGCCGTTGCCTCAAGGTAAATATCCGCTACGGTGGACGGTGTGCCATCAGGGACCAAAGCAATATTAACTACCTCGGCACTGCTTGCATCAGGCAAATTGACCGCA
>JAYSWI010000333.1:0-5088 GCA_043718125.1 Flavobacteriales bacterium | reverse complement strand
TCTGTACCGCTGCACATGGTAAATAGAAAACCACCGCCCACAACGAAATTGCGAATGTTGACTGCTACTTGTCTTTTCATTTCACTCACCTTAGCAAATCCCAGTTTTGCGGCACTCGCTTCCTGACTGCGCACTTCCTCTTGATACCATGCTGCGGTTTTAAAACTGCGATAAAATTTCCCGTATTGGCCTGTAAAATCTTCGTGATGCAAGTGCAGCCAATCATATTTTGGCAAGTCGCCACGCACTATTTCCTCATCGTAAACCACGGTGTATGGAATCTCTGCATACGTAAGCACAAGTGTCACTGCATCGTCCCATTGTTGTTTGCCGGGTGGACTGTACACCGCAATTTTTGGAGCCACTTCAAGTCTTACCTTGTCCATGTTCACCTCTGGATCTGCTATCTCGTGATAGATTTGTTGCGCTTGCACATCAGCAATTACTTGAAAACTCACTCCTTTTATGCTGCATTCTTTTTGCACATCTTCCAAACCATCGCACAAAAAACTGCCGCCACGGTAGTTGAGCAACCACTCTAAAGGAACGTTGTTTTCCAAAATCCAATATGCAATACCATACGCTTTCAAGTGGTTGGTTTGACTTTCATCCATCGGGATCAAAATTTTACTTGCAATGCTTTGAAGGCCACAAAAGGCAATAGCTATAATCAGAAATATTTTTTTCATTTTCTAAAATTCTTGTGTGTAAAGGTGAAAAGAAATTCTAATTCTTTTGTTTCAATTTTCGTGCAATTTCGAAATGGACGATGTCAATTTTAGAATTGGAGAATAAAAAGTCTATTCTGTAATCAGGGTTTAAACCCAATACAATTTTTCTACTTACACACTTCCAGGGTCAGTACCTGATTCGATTGCCTAACAACGTCCTTCATTTTTTGATACACCTCTTATTGTCCTACATTGTGCTAATGTTCTCACTAAGCACAACTGTTTGCAGGTCGCACGCACTTTGTTCGAAGCCTGCTAATAAATGGCTTCTGTTTCGGATGATTCATCATCTTCATTGTCAGCTTTTTGAATATCCACAACGTCATCATCATCTTTCAATTCAACAGATACAATTGTATGTGAAGTGATTTCAATTTCTTCAAGTTCGCCTTTTATTCTTTCGTATTGGCTTGAAGATGTCAAGAAGCTAACAAACTTGTCAAAGGATTTTTCAACTTCATTTAGGTTGAATTCCTTTTCAAGATATTCAGCAATGAACTTGAATGCTTTTAAGATTATTTCTGTGTCACCGCTATTGTATAGCTTTTGAATTTGAAGATTAACATTTATCTTTTCTCCGTATTTAGATTTACAGTATTTAGTGAACACAATGCTAAAAAGGGAAAGCACATGGTATAGATTACTTGAAAAAGTATCCTCATAGTCAAGTGGTGTCCGTTTAATTATGATGTCTAAAAGGTAAAATGAAGTAATGAAATCTTCAAATTTGGAATCCTTGTTAAATATCTTTTCATACAGTCCATCTTTGTGGTCTTTGTGAGAAACAAAAAGTAAATCTTTTCGTGTATCTTTTCTTTGTCTGTAATTATTTAAAACGCCTACTGGGTCTTGAAGTTGATAAGCTAAATAACAGTTTGCAAAAACAATATTGGAAACTCGTTTTACTCCTTTTGGTGTCGTTCTAAATTCACCTCTTCTTTTTTCATACCAATAGTTAGTTGTAAAAAATTCATTTTGCAATCTAACATGAATGTCGTCATTGGCTCTAAAATCTCTTTCGTTAACTGGATTCTGTGAGTTGGTATATCTTGTAACTTTTAAGTCAAAGTCCCGTCCGCCTGATTTGAGAAGTCGTAAAGTTATCAATGCTTCACTATCAATGATAGAGCGTTTTGTCGGGTTTGCTTCGCTGTATGCTTTGTAAATTGAATAAACTGTTTGTGCTCCATTGATAATTTGAAGTCCTGTGAGTTCAATAGTAGTTGCTTCATCTCTTACCTCTGGAATAAGGTATGTAATAGCAGTTATTCCATTGTTGTAATACCAAAAGTAAGCAGGATTATCAGTAGCTGTCTGTTCAATTTCTTTATTGAAATCTGACTTAATCAATGGGTTTCTTACATTCCTAAAGAACAATGAAAATCCATACTTTTCAAACAATTCAAAAATTGTTTTCGGTTTGATAAGAAACACATAAGCTTCAAATGGTTTCTCTACTCGGATATAATTTCCTGATGCCGGATTTATTCTTTGAACTTCAATATTGATTTTACTTTCTTCTGGATTGTAATAATTCTCAAGTGGGTTTATCGGGTCTATTTTTTTAAACTTTCTTTCAATGTAGTCAACCTTAATTCTATTGATGTCATAAAAATCAAATTTTGTTCTCTTGTGATTTTCTATAAAACTTTTAATGTTGTCGTCTGCTTTTGGATTGCCGTTGCACAGGGTAAGGTAAATAAACTTCACATCACCATTTGCTTTTTGATGTTCTTGTAGCTCGTCAATTTTTGATTTTAATTTTGCGCTGACTTTTTCCTTCTTCCCTCTAAGTATTGTATCAAAGTCGTTAAGTGCTTGCAAGATGTCCTTTTTCTCAACTTCTTTATTGCAATTAGTTTCAATGTTCCATTTTGATTGAACAATGTAAAAAACTCGTTGTCTTTGGTTGTCCAAATGGTCAAAAACTATATCACAAGAACTGTCCTCTTCTCCGTCTGTAATGTGGCTGGTGTAGTCAGTTTTTTTGCCGTAAAATTCCAAGAACCAAATCAGTAAAGCGTATGCCTTCTGATTGTTGATGGCACTTTTGTTCTTCTTGATGTATTCGTCATCCTTATACTTACCAAGTATCTCGGTAAGTTCGGTGTCAATTATTTTATAAAAATCTTCTGTCAGCATATTTTTAAATCAGGGTTCAAAATTAGCATTTTAATGTCCGTTCATTCTCTGAGTTGTTTGGTTTGTCTTTTCATTTGTTATAGCATTTGGTTCGTAAAATCGCTATAAAAAATCAGTTGTATCATTTTGTATATACATAGCGTATTTCCCACTTAAAAAGGTGCATCCTCACCTCCTACCCCGAAAGGCTCGTCATCGTCACTCATGCTATTTAGTTTGGACGAAACGGTGATGGTGGTAGGCGGCCCGCCTTGTGGCGAGGTAGCTGATGTGAAACTTTGATTGGCCTGCATGGCCTCGCCATATTGCGAATTGTCAAAATCATAACCTTCCAAATTGGTGAACTTGGCCAGCCTTCCAATAAAGCGCAAACGCACATCAGCAAGTGCTCCATTGCGGTGTTTGGCTATTATTATTTCGCCAGTGCCTTGCAGCGGATTGCCCTCGGAGTCTTCTGTAATGCCATAATATTCCGGCCTATAAATGAAACCAACTATATCGGCATCTTGCTCTATTGCGCCCGATTCGCGTAGGTCAGAAAGCATTGGTCGCTTATCGCCACCGCGCGTTTCCACCTGTCTTGATAGTTGTGAAAGTGCAATGACGGGCACGTCCAATTCCTTCGCTATTCCTTTTATAGATCTTGATATGGTAGAAATTTCTTGTTCGCGATTGCCTGCTTTGCTGTCACCGCCCACGGTCATCAATTGCAGATAGTCAATGATGATCATCTGTATGCCGTGTTGTGCTTTTAGCCTTCTGCATTTAGCCCGCAGTTCAAAAACGGAAAGACCAGGAGTATCATCAATAAATATGGGCGCTTCTGCAATGCGCGAAATACGATTGTGCAATTGATGAAATTCATGGTCTTTTAAATTGCCCTTTCGCAGTTTATCGCTGTCTATTTCGGTTTCGCTGGCTATAAGTCTTTGCACCAGTTGCACACTACTCATTTCCAACGAGAAAATGGCTACCGGAATTTGGAACTCCACCGCCATGTTGCGCGCCATGCTGAGGACAAAAGCGGTTTTTCCCATGCCCGGCCTAGCTGCTATCACTATCATATCGCTGCGTTGCCAACCGCTGGTTATTCTATCCAACCCTGTGAAGCCCGATGGCACACCACTCACTCCATGTGTGTTTTGGCGCGCTGCTTCTATCTGATCGAGGGCTGTTTTTATCAGCACACTCATCTTGTCATAATTTTTTCTGATGTTGCCTTCTGCTACCTGAAAAAGATTGCTCTCAGCTTTATCCAACAAATCGAAAACATCAGTAGATTCTTCATAAGCATCTTTTATTATTTCACTCGAAATACGAATCAATTCTCGTTGTATAAATTTTTGAGAAACAATACGTGCGTGAGTTTCAATGTTGGCAGTGGAGGCTATGCGGTTGGTTAATTGTGAAATATAAAGTGGGCCTCCTATTAGTTCCAGTTCGCTGGTTTTGCGCAGTCCTTGGGTTACTGTTAGAATATCAATAGGTTCTCCTTTTTGAAAAAGCGTGATGATCACATCATAAATTCTGGCATGTGCCTCCTTGTAGAAACTGGATGGCTTGAGTATATCAATAACAGTGTTCACAGCATTTTGTTCCAACATCATGGCACCCAAAACTGCTTCTTCCAAGTCCACGGCTTGTGGCGGCAGTTTGCCCATTTCTAAGCCCATAGTATGGTTCATGGCTTCGCGAATGTTCTGCACTCGTTCCTTTCTTTTAAATCTATTGTCTTGTTGATTCATGTTTTTTGCCTGTCTATTTCATCTTCAAAAAAAAAAATATTGAAGGGGTGTAAAAGTGTTCCTGACTTTGTCTTTAAAAACAGCGTCTTCTGAACATTGTATCCTCATTGTTTTTTTTGTTTTGTTCATACTTTGATAAGCAATTGTTTCTCAGTAGAAATATGCAACACAAAACACTCCAAGCCACCATTGCGGATTTAAGTTTTCAACTACTGTATCCACCAGCGGGTATTATTTTGTAATGATGCCCAATTTTGACAAAAAATGCTTGCGATATTTATTGTCAAATTGCAGGCACTAACTAGGGCCTGCTGAAAAAGTCAAGGGTCGAGTCAAGCCTACTTTGGCCGAAAAGATTGATTGATGCGCAATTTTTTTTGATGATACAAACTTATGAGCCACGAAGATCGCCCTTCGGCAAGCTCTGTATAGGCTGTGGTTGCGCAAAGTTTGTTTAGGTTGCTTGCGGG
>JAYSWI010000332.1:0-5107 GCA_043718125.1 Flavobacteriales bacterium | reverse complement strand
CATAGAGAATTTTGGGCACTGGAATATTGACCCCCATACTACCACAAGGATGCCGTTGCAAGCAGTATTTCCAATCTTACTTCAAGATTTTAAAAATATTGAAGCTTTATATACTAAACTTAAAACTGAATACAACAAATTGGGGAATGCACAACTTGCAGCGAAAAATCACGCTATACGCCAAGAGGCTGAAATAGCAGTGTTGAGAAAACAACATGAAATAGACAAAGAAGTAAAGAAGAATTTGAATTTGACAATAGCCAACCTGAGCACCGAGCTTGAGTTTGAGCTGACCATTGCCACCAAATGGAGTAGCTGGATTGAAGGGCGCAGTATCAAAACTAACACTTACATGCAGAAGGATGCACCAACAAAAGAAACAAATACTAACAATGATTGGAATAAATTGATAGACAATAATAAACGTTTGATACTCGAAAAGGCTGCGCTTCAAAAGAAGTGCAAACAACTAGAGATTGAAAATAAAAAAATAGCCAATAAGACATCCGAAATGCGCCAACAAATGGACGCTATAGAGCTAATAAAAGATGAAGTAACAAGCAACGGGTCCGAACTAGTAAAGAAGACTTCTGCAATAATTGAACTTAAGCAAAGCCACAATCAAATAGATGCGGAATGGAATAGATTAAAATTAGAACTAGCCGTATGGAAAGAAAAGTATGCGTACTTAAAAAAAACCAAAATGAGCAAAAAAAATAAGAAAAAGGCAATACATGGCGGCTAGCAACAAAGGGACTTTTTTTTTAAATCATTGTTTGACGCCAAGCACAAATCACTTTTCTAAAACCAAACTTGCCATAAAAATATTGGAAAAAATCCTGTTTGATTAATCGTTTCTACTTGGTCACTGCGGTTGTTGAAACTCTGACTGAAAATATTTTCTTGATTGGTCACATTGCGCACATCGAAATAAAATGCCTGGGCTATTTTTTTGCGGTTCATACGAAATCCTATTTTGAAATCGGTGCGGAAATAGGAGGTGTATTGCTCGCTGAAAGCATTTGTTTCGTCACGCACTTCTTGATTTTCGGCTAGTGATTGCTCAAACAAAATAGGCGAGTACCAGCGACCTCCTGCATAAGTAGTTTTGATGTCGGTGGTGATGGTGTTGTTCTTCCCGACTTTCCATTCCTTGCCTGCAAGCAGATTGAAAACATACTTTCCATTGAAAGCTGTATTGCGCTGTACTTTGTCGCTAGCGGTGTATTTCGATTCGAACAACGAAGTAGTGAATAGAAAATAAAATCCTTTGTGCAGAAATTTTTCTAAAGTGATTTCTAGTCCATAATTTTCGCCTGTTCCAGTGTTACGCAAATCAGCATTGTTGGGTATCGTAAAATCAGCACCCACATTCAGCATCGAGAATGAAGAGGGTGCGCGGTCAACGGCTATGTCGTACAAATACTGATAGTAAATTTCCGTTTTAAGGCGAAGATTTTTTCCCAATTGATTGTCGTATCCAAACACTGCATGTATGGCTTTGTTGTAATCCAAATTTTTGTTGTTCGCCACAGTATTTCCATTCTCATCTTCTTCTTTGTTGAAGTAAACAACCACAGGTTGCAACTGACTATGAAGCCCTGCGCCAAGGGTCAATCCTTGAGTTTCGCGCAGTGCATATCGCACACCAAGCCTTGGTTCAACGGTGCTTCTTTTATTGTATAAAAATGTTTGAGCATAAACCCCGGCATTCAATGTCCAAAATGGATTGGGTCTATTTTGCCATTGACCATAAACACGAGCCAACGAAGTACTTCCTTCGAAATCGCGTTGCTTGAAATAATAGCCGCCAGAATACAATACGCTATCTTCTATATCGAATGTAAAATAATTAAACATTACACCTCCTTTGACGGTGTTTTTTGAGTTCAGTTTTGAATTCAAAGTGTAGTTTCCTTTTAGCTCATTTTGGCGCTGTAAAATGCCAAAATAGCGTGTGGCTATTTTGTTTGCATCAAGGGTGTCGATATAACCTTGCGTGCCACCCGTTGTGGTTGCAATGGTCAATTTGCCGCTAGTTTTTTCGTTGAAGAAATAGCTGTGCGATAAACCCAGTATGCCTGTTTTACTGTGAAATTTTTGATTCTCATAATTGCTTGCATAAACTCCACTTGCGGCTTCTTCCGATGCTTTGAAATCGATGTAACTATTGCCACCTACTCCAAACACCGAAAACTTGCCGGCCTTCTTTGTTGGCAGATCAATTTTAAATGTTACATCTTGATATTCCGGCACTGCATTCCCGGTTCCGAAATCAATGCCTAGCGAAGTCATGATGCCCAAAAAGGAATATCGCGCATTGACCATGTAGGAGACATTTCCGCCTTTTTTGAATGGGCCTTCTGCGCCAAATTCAAATCCATTAAAACCCATTTGTGCAGTGAATTCATGTTTGTCTTTATTGCCCGTGCGAAGGCGCAAATCGAAAACACCGCCTAGTGCGTTGCCATACTCAGCGGCAAAGGCACTGGTAGAAAAATCGGAGTTCGCCAGGTTGTTGGTATTGATGAGTGAGATAGGGCCTCCCGTGGTGGCAAGGGTGGCGAAGTGATTTGGATTTGGAATATCAATTCCTTCCAATCGCCACAGCACTCCGGTGGGCGAGTTGCCACGAATGATAATGTCATTTCTATCATCACTTGCGTTGCTCACGCCAGCATAATTTTGAGCCATGCGGGCCACATCTTGCAAGGTTCCGCTATAGCGTTGCGCTTCCTCAATACTCATGGTGCGGGTACTTACAGTGCTCATTTTATTGATGGCTTCTGCCTTGTTTTGTTGCGCAATTATTTCTACCGTGCTGGTCTCATTCACACTTTCTGTTAGTTGCACATTCAGTTCAAATTCTTTGGCACTGTTCACCAAAATATTGGGGTGTGTGCAGGTAGAAAAACCAAGCATAGAAACCTCGATAGTGACGCGACCAACAGGCACATTTTCCAAACGGAAACGACCATCAATGTCAGTAGTGGTTCCTATCACGGGGTCGCTGCCAACGAGTAAAACAATAACACCAGTTATCGGAAATTGACTTTGTTTGTCCAGCACAGTGCCGCGCACCGTGCTGGTCAGCGTGGTTTGCGAAAATGAGGTGACAGCTCCTGCCATCAAGATCACAAGTGATAAAAACAATTTCATCATAGAAATAAAAATTCTTTTTTGATGGTGCGAATGTCTAAATCAAATTCAATCAATCATTCCACGAAGTATGAAATGGCACAGAGCTGTATGAGCAGACTTAAATTCGTTTGTGTGGATGATATAATTTGAAAATTTTATACACAATAATTTCAAAGTGGATCGGTTTTCATTTCTGCAAGCAAGTAATTTGTCATATCTAAAACCACAAAAAAATGAAACCAAAAACCATTATTGCCTCAGCAACTATTGCAGCACTTTGCACAGTTTATTTAGTAAAATTGAATGAAAGTGTAGCCAGTGAATCTGTTAAATCTATTCCTATCGCATCAGGATATTCAGCAACAATTTCTAACGATAAAATTGAAATGACCACCGATGTGAGTGATGCAAATCTTGATGACGTTTTGAAAGGATTAAAATCGAAAAAGTCGGTCGTAACTATTGACAACAGTCAGCAGTGCAACATCTATGGAAAGCAAGGAACAGTGCTCTTTTTACCCGCCAATATTTTTCAAGATTCCAGAGGCAACATATACAATGGCAAAGTGAGAATAGAGCTGCAAGAATGTTATGAAGTGAGTGACATGCTAGCTTCGAAGTTGAGCACCACTAGTGATGGACGTATGCTTGAAACAGCAGGCATGGTCAACATTAAAGCCTTTGCCAATGGGCAGCGTTTGCAATTGCGAGATGATGCAAAATTCAATATTTATTTCCCAAAAAATGACGAAATTCAGCAAGACTTTAAACTCTTTTATGGCGAATGGCTTGCAAACGATATCATCAATTGGAAGTTGGAAGAGGATGACCAACCTTTGGATGAAATTGAAATCGCAACTTATGACATAACGCAGAAAGGTGTTGCGCGAAACTTGCGTTTAGCAACATATACAAATGAAGTATTGGAGACTTTCGAAGAAAATAATTTGCAGAATTTTGCGCTTGAAGGTGAGTTTATAGATGAAGGGAAAGAATTAGAAGAGTTTATACCTGAGGCAGGCCAACGGAAATTGAAAGAGGACGACAATTGTTTTCTTCAAATAGCTAAGTCCCATTTGCGAAGGGGCACCAAGGTGAGCGAGATGGATTATTTCAACTGGAAACTGGCCAATGGCCAAACCCTGAATCAATGGTTCGTTTCCAATTTCAATCCTGATATAGCCATGCTGGAAGATTTTTGTTTGAATGGATTGCGCACACAAATCACTTTTCATGTGGATGAAAAAGGAGCTTTCAAAGACTACTACATCAGCCATACTTCTATCACGGAATACGACCGAGTTCTTGCAAATTTTTTGCGAACAATGCCACCTTTGGACTTAGCGCAATTGATGCCAAAATACGCTACAGATCACGCATGTATTCTCACTTTCGGAACAGCAACCGGAGACACTGGGGATGGCTTTGTACAGCAGTTTAAGTCCAAACACAAAGGCGACCCTCAAAAACCATTGACCGATGTGGATGCCGCTGCCCTCGACTTCTTCGTGTTCAGCAGCAGCGAGCTGGGTTGGATCAATTGCGACCGCTTTTATGAAGACACCGAGAGAGTGGACTATACCGTGCTAACCAATACACCTGAGTGTACAATGAGCATGGTTTTTACCGAAATAAATAGTGTGCTAAAAGGAGTACCAACCAACGATGGGGTTTTGTTTGCTGATATTCCAACGGGAAAAAAAATAAAAATAGTCGGCATCAGGGCCAACAATAAAAATGCTGAAATGAGCATTATCGTTAGCAATACATCCGATAAAAAAATAAGTATGAATGATTTTAAACCAACAGGAATCAATGCATTGCAAGCTGCATTTAAAGCACCAAATAAGTAATGAATCACAAAGCATTGTGGTATCCGCAAGTTGGAAAATAGATAATGCTTGCAACTAATTTGGGCGAATACTTATGAGTGAAATCAACTGCATCACAATTGAGTGAATTGGTT
>JAYSWI010000331.1:0-5108 GCA_043718125.1 Flavobacteriales bacterium | reverse complement strand
GACTGATTTGTTGCCAAATGAGGCTTACCCTAAAGACCAAATTTTAAAAGCCCAACGCGCATTGGATGATATGTTGGGCGAAGAGGCTGCCAAGCAAAAGCGTGAGGCCGATTATCAAGCAAAAATCTTGTTGGGAGAAAAAAATTTTTCTGACGATAAGTTGGATATCGCCCTGAAGGCATATAAAGATGCTAGTGTTCTAAAGTCAGATGAAGACTTACCCAAAAGAAAAATAATTGAAATAGAAAAATTGATTTCCGACAGAAAGAAAAAATCAGAAATAGACAATGCAACATCGGCAGCGGATGGCGAACGAGAGCGAATAGAAAAGGAATACAACGTACACATTGCCAAGGCGGATGAATTTTTCAATACAAAGAAATTAGGTGACGCAAAAGAAGAATACAAAGCAGCACTCGAAGTAAAAGTGGATGCACAATATCCCAAGCAACGCATTCAGCGCATTGACCTTTTGCTCGAGGATACAAGCGATGCAGAAGCAGAAGCAAAACGCAAAGCCGAAGAGGATAGTTTGAGAAGAGCCAGAGCGGGTGAATTGGAATCCTCGGCACAAGACAAAGTTGCACTGCTGCAACAAGAAAAGGCAGATCACGAACGTAGATGGGCAGAGTTGGAAGACAACAGAATTGCTGAACAACAAAAAATCATTGATAAAAAGAAAGAGCGCAATTGGGAATCAGATGCCGATGAAGCTGCAGAAAAGGCCGTAGAAGATTTTTACAAAGATGCAATGGACAAAGAGCAACGAACCAGATACAAAGAGATAAATGAGAAGGCACACAACGACAGTTTACAAAAGGTCTCATATTCTAACGAACAAGAAAAGAACATCAATGAGAATGAAATAAATATTAAATCAAAACTTGACAGCAAAGCAGAAATTGAAACAACCGGCAATAGCTGGACACAGCGCCATATAGATGAAACTGACGTAAAAAAAACACAAGAAGTCACTAATAATGTGGACTACCAGCAACGCAATAAAGTAAGGCAAGAAAATAACATTGACGCCATTGGGGAGAAACAAGAACATCAGACTGCGCTCCAACAAAACGACCGATTTAGACAAGCCAAAATTGCCGAGGTAAACGATAAAAAGGAACAAGTGGCTACTTCTGAAATAGAAATTGGCAAAACAGGCAGCGAGAGAATTGCTTTGAACATAATGGCAGTAGAGGAAAAATTGCAAAAGCAGCAACAGCAGACCGATACAGGTGAAGAAACAAGACTTGAAAATGAAAAAAAGTTGAAGGCAAAAACTGATGCTTTTCAAATAGCTGCAAACGATACTCAAACAGCAGCGGAAGAGCGCATAATGACAAGCCAAGGAAAGACTCAGAAAAAGGAAGAAGCATTGAAAACAATTGGCGATGGAAAAGACAGGACTTTACAAAATGCAGAGCGGCTCAAAGAACAAGCGAAGGAACGTGAATTGGAAGCATTAAAAGTGGAAATAGACGAAGCCAACAAACGCCATGAAGACAGACTTGCACTGATGGCAAAAGAAGCAGGCGGAATTAAAGATGTGGATGATTACCCGATGAAGGCGGGCAACGAAAAATTGGCAGAAGGCGTTACAGAAAATTCGTATGAACTTGGAAATGGATCTAAAAAAGTAACGGAACGAATTGTTAGAATTGGAAACAAAATTGACGTCTATAAAAAAGTAGTTTCTAAAACCGGAATTTATTTTTTCAAAAATGGGCGCAGCATTACACAGACGTTGTGGAAGCAAGAAACCCTTCGTGACAACTAACGAAGTATGAAGCGAATAATCATCGTCAATGGCCCAAATCTCAATTTGATAGGAAAGCGCGAACCAGATTTGTATGGTCATCAGGATTTCGAAACATACTTTTTAGCCCTGCGCAAATCATACAGCGACATTCAGCTCGAATATTATCAAAGTAATGTGGAAGGTGAGCTTATCAATAAACTGCATGAGGTAGGATTTTCTTTTGATGGCATCATCATCAATCCCGGTGGATATAGCCACACAAGTTTAGCCCTCAGCGATGCGTTGGCAGCTATCAAAACCAAAGCCGTTGAAGTGCACATCACCAACATACATCACCGCGAGGAAATAAGAAGCACCTCTCTAACCGCAAAACATTGCGTTGGTATTATCAGTGGATTTGGACTTATTAGTTATGAATTGGCACTTGAGTATTTGATTGAATACGTTTGAAAATTCAATAGCTTACAGTCTCAAATTAGGAAAGAAAACGATATTCGAAATGAGAACGTCATTTAAAAAAAATGTGTTCACTAATTTCGCTTCAATGCGAAAATTTAATTGCTTGTTAGCAGCTATTGCCATCTTGTGCTCATGTGAAAATGATCTCACTCGAAAAAACGAATCCACAGTTTTTAATATTCAAAACCTTGTTGGCTCCTGGGAATTTCATCACGATGGAACTCACGAAATAACCCGTTGGGAAATGGATGCAGCAAAGAACTTGCAAGGAATCGGATTCATACTTCATGGCACTGATACAACGTTCATCGAGTTTTTGAATATTACTGCCAACGGATCGGGCTTCAAATATTCTGTAGCTACAAGTTCAAATATTGAAGAAGAAAAAATTGAGTTTCTTCAGTTATCACAAACCGCAAATAGCATCGAGTTTTTCAATCCGAATTACCCTTTTCCTCAACATATTGTCTATTCATTGATTAACGATTCAACCATTCTCAACTACATAGAAGGAATACAGGATGGTGAAAAAGTGCGCAAGAATTTTATTTATCAAAAAATGAAATCAACATGAAAAAATATATTTCATACAGCTTGTTTTTTGCTTTGCTTTCTTCTTGTGACAGCGGTGCGAAGAGCAAATCGCAAACCTTCAATTTCATGCAACTTATTGGAGAGTGGAAAACGGAAACGGATGACAATGTCATACTGGAAAGTTGGACACAAAATGGAGATTTATTAAGTGGTATTAGTTTCGAATTGATGGGGGAGGAGCGCACAGTAACTGAGATAATATCGCTTGAAAATTTGACAGGCACGCCTATTTATTCCCCTCAAGTTTTGAATCAAAATGAGAATAAATCAATTCCATTCACTTGTTCTTTTCAGAACAACTACCGAATTGATTTTACCAATAAATTACATGACTTTCCACAAGTGATCAGGTACGAATTTATCACACCGGATTCAATGGATGTGACTATTGGCCTATTTCCATTGGAGCAAAATGGCGAAAAAATGATGTTTCACTTTCACCGCAATTGATACCGATTGCTTTTACGTTCTATTCAAAAAAAAATAAAGTTGCTAGGATGACTACCGATTGAGTGGCAGTATGATTTCAGTTTATTTTGACATCAAGTTTGATTTCAAATTAGTATTGAAACACTCAAAACAATTCATCTACAAACAACAAATCTGGCAGTGGATTGCAAACCAGTTTCGCTGATGAATGCAAAAATGTAAACACCGTTTTGAAGAATTTCGACATCCAAAAGAATCATGTTTTTTCCTGAAAGCAGAGTCAAGTCCGATTGCTTTAACAACTGACCATTCGTATTTCTGATGGAATAGGTGCCACTCACAGATTCATTTACATTCAATTGGGCTTTGATGTTGTCGGCATCATAAATAATTTTTGTTTGGAAAAAATTAAAAGAAATTTCTTTGTGCGACAAGTCGATTGAAGTTGTCAATTCGCAAACTTGAGGTATATGATCGCTCAAATAATACATTGCTCTTAGCACGTCATAAGGCACATCGTTTCCTACCGAACAATCTGTAATATTTTGATTGTAACAGGTTGCGTTATTACCCAATGATCGAAAACTATCCTCAGAATAATGAACATTGTTGGCGTTGTCAACAAGGGCTGCGCTAAATAAAATAAAATCAAACCTATCATCCAGTCCGCCTGTCGCTCCATCACCGCCTACTTGCGTAAGTCTTGTGCTTTGTGTAAGTATTTCTTTGTGAGCAAAATTGGCTCCTGTCCAATTTCCCAAAGTGCTTAATACATCGTGCATCACCACAGTATTGGATGTATTCATCAATGCCTGGTACGCAGATTCTGTGTTTGTGTAAAGATTAAAATCACCTGCAAAAATTACGTTTTCATCGCCTATAAAATTTGCATCCATGTATGCAATCCAGTCGTTGACCATCGCCAAGCGTGCCAATTGGTTGGCGGTACCGGTGCTGCTTTTCAAATGAGTGACATATACATAAATAAAAGTGGTGTCAGCACCATTGGGCAATTCGGCATCATTTAGATAAAGAACAAATTCGTTGATGTCGCGCACAGCGGTCAGTATTTCGTGTTGACTTTTTAATTTGAAAATATTCTGATTAAAAACGATAGCTTGTTGCAAAGTGTATGGATTTCCAGGGTCACTTTGCATCGGAACAAAAGCGCTGTGTTCGAAATTACCATAGCTCAAATCGGTCATCATAGCCGCCACATCAGCAAGTCCTTCAGCGGTCTTCAACTCTTGTATCAGCAGTATATCGGGCTGAGAGTATGTAACAATTTTTTCAAGCGTGTCCACCCGCCCAACTATTTCGCCCAAAGGGAAATTGAGCATGTTATAGCTCATTATTTTTATTTGTCCCAGTGAGGTATTGGTTTGCCCAATTGCAAAACACAATACAAAAATTACAATGCAAATTTTCATTTTGTAAAGAACGTTACTTCGAGTGAAAATAAAATATTTTCGAGAAGGACTCTAAGTTTTAGGTGCTGAATGTGCCGACCATTTTCATCTATCATCTTTGAAATATTTCTATGGGGTGTCGGGAGTCATTTTAGTATTCGTATTTTTATATCGAGGATGAAAACTCAATATTTCTTCGCGCAGCCTATGCCGATCCAGATGTGTATAAATTTCAGTGGTGGTGATGCTGCTATGCCCCAACATTTCTTGAACGCTGCGTAAATCTGCACCGGCTTCCACTAGATGGGTTGCGAATGAATGTCTGAATGAGTGAGGTGAAATTTGTTTAGTGATTCCTGTTTTTTGAACCAATTCTTGAATGATGGTGAAGACCATCATACGAGTCAATTTTGATCCACGTCTGTTGAGAAATAGAAAATCTTCTTGGCCAATTTTTA
>JAYSWI010000034.1:0-2841 GCA_043718125.1 Flavobacteriales bacterium | reverse complement strand
TTTTTATGGAATCAGAAAAGTTTGTTCATCTTTACCATTGGAATCAAATTCCTTAACCTTTAAATTCACAATCAAAATGCGTAACAAATTACTCCGTTCTTTGGCTTCGCGAGGCGAAGCACACAGCTTCCCGATAGCTATCGGGACACACAGCTCACAGCTCACAGCTGACAGCTCACAGCTCACAGCTCACAGCTCACAATTTTAACTGATCAAGTTAAAAAAAATGTAAGCAAGAGCAAATTATCAAACAACAATTTATCTACAACCGAAGTACCTTTTCCTTTTGCTCCACAAAATGTGCTTCGACAAACTAGATGGTGTGTTTTGAAAATTTGTTTGATGATCTCAATATCGTCATTGCCCCTATTTAGCCAAACGCAAACCCCACAAAATTTTTATGAACTTCAAAACTATTACCATGATTCAATACCCTATGAGCTACATCAGTGCGAGCTGCACTTTATTAGCGGAGGACACAAATGCGAAAACTTAAAACACGTGCATCATGCAAGGGAACCCGACAGAACTGAAATATGCGGGTGACTTTGCGAGAGCAATTCAGCCAACCGACCTAACTGCAATCCACATACATTTTCAGTTGCGAAAAGTAAAAACGTGCCATTGGGCTTTTCGCAAATTTCTTTCCCCTAATGGTCATGAATTCAAATGAACAATTTAAATAAACATCTAATAAATATACAAATGAAAACGCATGGACGTTATTGGCTCAGTCTGTTATTACAATACAGATTGGCTTTACAAATTTCAGTAACAATTGCAATTTTATTTGCAAACCAAAATTCATTCGCTCAGTATTGTGATACGCCAGATGAGACTGAAATAATGATGATGGGTGGCGGAGGCTTCGGCAATCCTGATTGTCAGAGCCAACTAAATTATTTTCCCGATGCGTATTCTCCACTTCTCTATGTGAAAGTAAACATTCATTTCATGTTGAAGGAAGACACATTCAATCCGAATAATTTCACTGAAACATGGGACGGAATCGACAACGACAATCCACTCAATGGCGATATTTGGTCTGGGGGTTTGCTCGATATGATTAACAATGTAAGGCTTAACAACAACGAACAAATGAATCTGCCACCGAACAATGCCACGGCAACACTTCCATACAATTTTCGGTTGCAACTGATGGGTAGTTACTACCATGAAGATAACAATTTGTGGGACGCTTGCAATAGTGATTACAACACTTTGGTGAATACTTATGGTATTAATACATCCAGCGAAATCAATATTTTCTTTTCCGCTTATAGCAATGGAGGTGGATGTGGTGCAGGTGGCCTTGGCCCAGGTCATGTATTGATAAAAGGTGCATGGCAGAGTTATCTTACTATGCTGAATGGTGGTTCACCGGCAACGGCCTTGGCCGATTCCTATTGGTCAAATGCTCGTCTTTTGTTGCATGAAGTGGGTCATTGCTTGTCATTATACCATTCGTTGAATTCTAATATGAATGGATTTCCGTACTGCGGTGGTAGTTCTGACGGATGTGTGGACACACCCGAATATGCAGACTTAGTAAACAATTATGGCGTGCCCAACCCTTGTTGCTATGCCAATTGGCCTTTGCAATGCGATGGTTCCGAAGAGTGTACCAACAATTTGATGGATTACAACTGTGGCATGGCGTTATCTCCTGAGCAATTAGGAAGAATTTTCAAAACATTGCTGAACTCCAAAATAAATTATGTCTATGAGGACTATTGCAACAATAATCAAAACCTTGTTACCACAATTCCAAGTGGCCAAAACTTAATATGGAATCAAGTCAGAATTTTTAAAGGCGATGTAATTATTGAACCACAAAGTACAGTTAGAATTACTTGTATTGTTTATATGCCCGAAGGTGCGAAATTTGTTGTTAAGCCTGGGGCAAAACTCATTATTGATGGAGGAACAATAACCCACAGATGTGGTGGATTATGGCAGGGAATTGAAGTATGGGGTAATAGCACATTGAAACAAACACCTGAATCTAACCAAGGCGTGGTAGAGGTAATAAATGAAGGAACCATCGAATGGGCAAGAACAGGAATACACACAATGAGAGTGCTGGCCGATGGTACTTTAGATTGGTCTAAAACTGGTGGAATCATCAAATGTCGCAATGCACATTTTTTGAATAATGCCAAGGCTGTAGCGTTCATGGCCTATCATAATTTTAATTCCTTGGGTCAAATTGCAAATCGTTCAATATTCAGAAACAGCCATTTTGAAATAACAGATGTATCAAGATTCAATAACCAATCACATGATTGTTTTATTTCCATGTGGGATGTGAACGGTGTGAAAATTTATGGTTGTGACTTTGAAAATTCTGCACCTGACATTTCTTTAGAACAAAAAGGGCATGGACTGTTTACCATACAGTCAACTTTCAAGGTCGGTGACTTTTGTACTTCCCTTGTTCCTTTGGGAAGCAGTTGTCCAGAAACAGATTTGATTCGTTGCCGATTTGAAAATTTGAACTATGGAATTCGTTCGGCAGGTTTTATGAAAACAATGTTGCTTTCTGTGGAGCATGCGCAATTTATTAATAATCGGGGAGGTGTCTTTCTATCAGGTTTCGGACAATCACAGGTCATAAAAAATGATTTTGATTGGGTTGAAATTATTGACCCTGACCAACAACAAACATTTGGTGTTTACTTTCAAGAATGTGTTGGCTATGAAGTAGAGGAGAATTTCTTTGATGCACATGATGGCGAAGAAACGTTTGGTATCGCTGTCAATAACTCTGGTGAATATTCCACACTCATTTATCGCAATATATTTCATAGATGCCATGCAGCATCAATGGTATATGGTGTC
>JAYSWI010000330.1:0-1795 GCA_043718125.1 Flavobacteriales bacterium | reverse complement strand
ATCATCGGGGGCAGCACTTGGCAGCCGGACGAGGACTTGCTGATAGAATATTTCAAACAAAATAAATCGATCCATTCGAATATTAAACTCATCATAGTGCCGCACGAGATAGATTCAAAGCATATAGAATCGCTGTGCAAAAAACTACCTGAAGCCAAACTTTGGAGCCAATGCAAAACAATAAATATCGGAGCGGAAGAATGTGTTATCATTGATACTATTGGGTTGCTTTCCAGCTTGTACCGCAATGCTGACGTGGCGTTGATTGGTGGTGGATTTGGCAAAGGCATACACAATACTTTGGAGGCTGCTGTGTGGAGTAAGCCCATCCTCTTTGGCCCCAACCATCAGCAGTTTGAAGAAGCGAAAGGATTGATTAAATGTGGAGCTGCAATCAGTATTGCAAAATATGAGCAACTTGAAAAGACCCTGAACAGCCTCATTACAAATAATGAATTAATCAACGAAATGGCTCAAGCTGCTGGCCTTTATGTGCGAGAAAATGTTGGAGCTACTGACAAAATAGTGGCAAGAGCATTTTTACAATCCTGAAAAAAAAATCGAACTTCCTGAACAAGTTCTGAGGTGCTTTGTTCCTCTTTATAATGTATGTCGCCTGCATCGGCAATTACTAATTCGCAAATTTGTCGAAGCCTTGCAAGCAATTCATTCCACAACATTGCGTTGGCAAGTTTCAATTCAAAACAATGACACAAACAAGGCCTGATTTTACATTGTACGCTTTAATATCCGCATATTCAACACGCATGTCCAAGCACCTATCATTATTTATCATTGCCTTATTGTGGTTTGCAAAAACACAGGCTCAAGAACCTATTGCACTTTATGACAACACACGCATCTATCGTCAAGCGTTGGATCTTTTCGACCATGAAAAGTATGTGCCTGCCAAAGAAAAATTTGAGCAATACATCTCGCTGGAGAAAAATCCGCAACATGCGCTGCGCATCAATTCGGAATATTACAAAGGCGTTTGTGCGCTGTATCTTTTTCATCCCGATGCAGAGTTTTTGCTTGAGCAATTTGTGTTAGAGCATCCTGATTCGCCTTGGAAACAACGTGCATATTTCGAATTGGGCACTTTCAACTATCAAAAAAAAACATACAAAAAGGCATTAGAATGGTTTCAATTTGTGGATGAAAGTTTATTGACAACCTCGGAGAAAACAGAATTCAAATACAAACGCGGACACGCACGTTTCGAAACAGGCGATGCCACCAATGCACGCCAAGATTTCTATGATGCCAAGCAAGACGAAGGCGAGTATAAATCCGCAGCCATTTATTATTATAGTCATATTGCTTATGAGCAAAATGATTTGCAAACTGCATTGGAAGGCTTTCAGATTTTAGAAAATGATGCCGTTTTCAAGCCACTGATGGCCTACTACATCACTCAAATTTATTACAAACAAAAACGCTTTGACGATGTGCTCAACTATGGCCCTATAGCCCTTGAGCAAGCGCAAGCCAATGCTACCAAACGTGTGCCCGAGATAGCCCACCTCATTGGCGATTCCTATTGCGTCAAAGAAAGATTTGGTGAGGCAATTCCTTTTCTGGAACAGTATCACAATGCCACCGACCGACCCGACCTCACCCGCGATGATTATTATCAACTTGGATATGCCTACCACCGCACTTTGAACTACGATAAAGCCACGGAGAATTACAGCAAAGTGTATGGCGAAAGAGATGAGCTAAAACAACGAGCATCCTACAACCTTGGCGACTGCTATTTGAAATTGAACCAAAAGGATTATGCCCGCAATGC
>JAYSWI010000329.1:0-5136 GCA_043718125.1 Flavobacteriales bacterium | reverse complement strand
CCAAACTTTTGTATTTCATTATATAAAGTATTGGAGCAAAAGTTTCGTGCTGCACAATGGGCAATGATGAGTCGGGTACTTCAATGATGCATGGCTTTACATAACATCCGCTTTCAAATCCATTGGAGCTCAAAACATCACCTTCAACAATCATTTTACCGCCCTGCATTTTCGCTTCAGTTATCGATTTCAAATACGTTTCAACCGCAGCCTTATCGATCAGTGGGCCCACATGGTTGTTTTGATCCAAAGGATTTCCAATTCGCAACTGACCATAAGCTGCCACCAATTTGCTTTTCACTTCTTCGAAAATATTTTCATGTACAATCAGTCTGCGAGTTGTGGTGCAACGCTGCCCTGCGGTGCCACAAGCACCGAATACCGCTCCGATGATGGTCATTTTTAAATCGGCATTTTCTGTAACTATGATGGCGTTGTTGCCACCTAGCTCAAGCAAACTTTTTCCAAAACGTTGTGCTACTTGTGAGCCAACTATGCGGCCCATGCGCGTACTTCCAGTAGCACTTATCAATGGCACCCTGCTATCATTTACCATCATCTCACCCACTTTATAGTCGCCTGTTATGATTGAAGAAATGCCTTCAGGCAAGTCGTTTTCTGCCGCCACTTCATTCCAAATGTTCTGACATGCTACAGAACACAAAGGCGTTTTTTCGGAACCTTTCCAGATACAAACATCACCACAGATCCAAGCCAATGCGCTATTCCAAGCCCAAACAGCAACAGGGAAATTGAATGCAGAAATAATACCCACAACACCGAGCGCATGCCATTGCTCATACATACGATGCGATGGTCTTTCGCTATGCATACTCAAACCATAAAGCTGACGTGATAAGCCAACTGCAAAGTCGCAGATATCAATCATCTCTTGCACCTCGCCCAATCCCTCTTGCAGCGATTTTCCCATTTCGTAACTCACCAACATCCCCAATTCCTGTTTGTATATCCGAAGTTTATCGCCAAACTGACGCACAATTTCGCCACGCTTTGGAGCAGGCATTTCGCGCCAAGTTTTGAATGCACTTTGCGCACTTGCAATTACCTTTTCGTAATCTTCTTTGGTGGTGGTGGCGACACAACCAATGAGCGCACCGTCAACGGGTGAGTAGCTCTCAAGGAGGTCACCGTTGCCAAAAAAGTTTTTGCCCGTGCTCGTTCCGACATTGTTTTTTTGCAATCCAAGTTTTAGCAATGCGGGATCTATATGTATGCCTTGGGCAGTTTCAGTATTCATGTTTTTAGAAAAATTTTCGGGCGAAATTAGTTCTTCTATTTCTCTATGCCGCTGTGGCAAAAGAAGAAATGTTCTTGCTTTTTTTTTCAAAGTTTGCTTATGCAAATACATTTGAATGATTATTTGAAATCATTCATACATAAAATTATTCTCAATGAAAAATCATTTTACAACTTCAGTTTTCACGGTTTCAGTGTGCATTTTATTTTTTAGTTCATTGCGGCTTAGCGGCCAGTATTGCTCTCCAACATTCGTCAATGGTTGTTTTAGTTGGAATTGTTTATCCACAACGATTGATGCAATAGAATGGGAACTTGGTGCCGCTGATTGTTCTATTTCGGACTATACTACGATGAGCACCACAGTTGAGGCAGGCTCAACTGTTACAATGAATGTGGTTAGCGGAGCGTGGTGTGGATGTGCAATATGGATTGATCTTAATAATGATTTTTCTTTTGATGAAACAGAAAACATGTATCACAAATATGTTGGTGGCAGCCCCAGTTTTACTTATGATTCTACTTTCGTAATACCCGCATTAACACCCACGGGAAGTTATCGCATGAGGCTGATAGCTCCTTGGGGTTCAGATGGATTTTTAGAAAGCGCGAATGGTTTTGGACCATGTGGAGAATACCAATATGGAAACTTTCTGGACTTCACCATACACGTTGTGAGTGGCCAAGGTTTGAATCAGATAGCCGCAGCCTCAGAGGATTTCCTCAGCGTTTATCCCAATCCCGTCTCATCCACAACAGTAGTTGAAATTAAAACCGCTATGGGCCAAACTCCCAGTTTGGTTTTATATGATGTTGCAGGAAGGCATGTGATGTATTTGAATGCAACAGTTGCAAAATCAACTTATGATTGGAGTATGTTGGACAACGGAATCTATTTCCTTATATACGACAATGGAATAGCAACACAATCAATGCGAGTGTTGAAATAAGGCCGAGATTTTCTCATAAAAAAAACGGAGGCGAATGTGGCCTCCGTTTTTTTTATTATTAAAATTGAAATTTTATTTCTTGCAAAATTTGGTTTGAAATGTTTCGCCATGAGCAACCACTTTTAAAGTGTAAAAACCTGCCGCAAAAGTTGAAACATCTATATGTCCATTTGTGATTTTTCCTGAAAATATTTCTTTACCAGAAAGATCGTGAACCACTGCATGGGCTGATACTGGGCCGGTATTTATACTAACGAATAAAGCATCCTCAGTGGGGTTTGGATAAACTGTTAAACCGGCAAGGGCTTGTTCGTCAACGCCAATGGGAGAGCTGCCTTCTACCACCGTAACCGTTGTGTTGATTGTAGGATTAAATATTTGATCCACCGCACCCGATGGCCAGCAAATAGTGATGTAGTTAATTTGGGTATCGTTACCTATTCCAAAGTGCGCATTTAAACTTTGCATTTTGCTAAAGGCTTCTGCGCTGCGCACATCTCTTATTTGGCTGCCCATTGCGCTGTTCAAAGTAATTCTAGCTCCAATGCCGTTCTTATTGCTTTCTACACCAACTGTATTTATGGTTAAGTAATTGTTTTCATTCCCAGTGTTTAAGTAAAGCGTTGCGCCAGTTGCAAAATCCAAAAATCCGTCATTGTTCAAATCGCCAGCAGGGCCGAAATAGAATGGTGCAGCACTTGGTGTAAATGTCATATCGCCATTGTTCAACATAAACACACTTCCAGCACCAAACACATCTATCCAACCATCGTTGTTGAAGTCGCCACACATATTTTCTATACCTGTGCCGGTTTGATCTTCAAAGCCGGAACCTACAGTTATGTTGGTGAAGGTGCCACCACCATTGTTCTTATACAACTTATGACCGCCACTTCCAAAATTACTTGCACCAATGAAAGCATCCATGTCACCATCATTATCATAGTCGGCCCATGCGGATGACCACGATTGCGTTGCATCTGCTATGCCGGCCAGCGCACCCACCGAAGTATATGTGCCATCGCCATTGTTGCGGTGCAATTGGTCGATATTATCACTACCACATTTGGCTATGAACATGTCCATATCGCAGTCATTGTCATAATCAATCCAAACGGATCCATAATTGCCACCTTGTGGCGTATCGCCCAAACCACCTTGGTTATGGGTAACTGTACCATCACCATTGTTGATGTAATAAACATTGGGTGCCACATCATGGCAAACAAAACCATCCAAAAGGCCATCGTTGTTAATGTCAATCATATTGGTGCGCTGAGAAAAGATGTAGTTGTTGTCGTGGGTTTCGGTGTATGCTGTTCCTGTTGAATTGCTCCATATAAAACTTGCACCACCTCCGCCACCATATAGCAAATCATTGTATCCATCACCGTTCAAATCTCCGGCAGCTATGCTCCATGATGGGCCATTTTGAACAGGGCCTGTGTTAAAAGTAGTATTAGCAAAAGTGCCATTCAATTGTTGGTAATGAATATTGAGATTATCGCCATTTACAAAAACAACATCGTCCAACTTGTCACCATTCATGTCCACTATACATTCTGTATTGCCATTGCCGGGTAAGGTGATAGTGGTGAAAGTGATCTCCTCACCAACAGGTGCGTCCGGGTCGTCTTCTAATATTGAAAATCCAATAGGATAGGTTAATGGGCCATTGTACCAATAAGTATCAAAAACAATGTAATAGGCTGTGCCAGCAACAGCATCAAACGAAACAGATGAAAGATAGCCGCTCACCAACCCGCCATCATCATCAGAAGTAACACAAGTCTGAGCACCACATGAACCGGTATATATGCCGATACGAGTGTCTAGACCGAAATTGATGTCAAGATCTGTTGTTACAATTAAAGTGGTGTCAAAGGAAGGAGTATAGACATACCATCTAAAGAACTCGTCACCATTGAGTGCCATACAATTGGACGGTGCGGGTGCTCCGGTGCCAACAATAGCAGCAGATGAATTGTAGCCCAATGAAGCCGATAGAGCCGTGGCACATGTGTTTTGTGCGTTGCCTATTAGTGCAGAAAAGAAAAAAACAATGAGTAAAAATTTTGATTTCATTTTGATAAATTTATTTAATTATTAATCGCAAGTTGGTGTAAGTGAATTGATATAGTCGGTGATCAGAGCAACGCCTTCCTCGTGCAAAACAGTGCGGCCTAATAGCGGCATCCGATATTGTTGGTCAACGGTATTTAATCTGAAATGCAATACTGAACGATTTGGGCTACTTCGCGCAATGATATGGGTAAGCGTTTGATTTATTTTTTCATCAGGTATTTTGCAGATACCAAGATTATCGTCTTCATCGGTTTGTGAAAAAAGAAAACGCCAGGGTCGATAATAACAATGTCCTTCATCGCTATGACAATGTGAACAATTTGCATCCAAATACGATCTTGCACGAAGGTCTAATGACTGGCTTACATCATCCCAAGCAACTGTGGTCACTATATCGGATGGTATGTTGCCCGACAAATACCCAACAGATTGCCACTTTTGAAGCTGATTCATGCTACCGGAAATATAATTCATCTCTTTATTTAAGTTCTGCGGCTTAGGCCCAATGGGTATGTTTTGACCACTTCGTTTGTGGCAAACTACACACTCCACCTCCGATGGTATTCTAAAGTTTACTGATTTTGCTGTGCCATTTTCATCCTCCCAATCCACAGGGACATACGCACCATCAAGGCTGAAAGTTGCTTCTGTTTGTTCTTCATTCCATATATAATCTGCAAATTCCCACGCATCGTTTTTTTTATAGATGAGTCGGGTTTCAATTATTTTTCTGTTCATATCGGGCAGCACATTGTCGTAATAAAAGGATTTGATCATCACAGTGCCATTTGGAAAATTGAGCACTTGATCATCGCCAACATAAGTGGCACTAACGCCTGTTGGC
>JAYSWI010000328.1:0-1800 GCA_043718125.1 Flavobacteriales bacterium | reverse complement strand
GCGTGGTGGATTCCACGATCAACATCGGCACGGGCGCGAACAATTTCGTCGCGGCGGTGCTGCGGCAGCCGGTGGACAACAAAATCGTGTTGGGCGGTGGTTTCACGACCTTCAACGAAGCGCAGGCCAACTACCTCACGCGGCTCAACGGCGGCAGAAATTCGGGCCGCGGCAATTTCAATTTCCTCCAACCGGCCTACATCATCGCCGAGGACGGCACCAACCAGGTCGTCAACCCAATTGGCAACTGTTACAATGGTACTTTGGATGGCGCTATGGCATCGCCACAAGGCACGGCTGCCAATGTGTTGCCAGGCGGTGGCCAAGATGTTTGGTACCGCATTGTGGCACCGTCTGCTGCATTGCGTGTGGTGGCTATAAGTGCTGCTTTTGATGTGGTGCTGGAGCTGCATGACGCAGCATCGGTGCAGATAGATATGGCGAACACTGTGGCGGGCATTGGAACCGAAACCATGAACACCAATGGGCTTATTGTTGGCAACACTTATTACATTGCGGTGCGCTCTTATAATGGTGCTTTGGGAAGTTTCAACGTTTGCATTCAATCCATCATTCAAAGTTTGTGTGACGATGGCAGCGGCACTTATCAACTGTGTTCCAATTTCAAACCAAAATGGACAGGTGCCAATAGTTATATTTTCAATTTTACACCCACCGGTGCAACACCAGGTGTGGCTACTTCGGCCAATCATACTGGCCAAATTCCATTGTCAACTCCAAGTCTTGCACTTCGACATCTAGGCACATATTCCGTTACCGTAGATGGGCTTTTCAACCTACCTGATGGCGAAGTAATGACGGTGATCGGCACAGATGTTTGCAACATCACCATTGCGCCACACACCGATGTAGCAGTAAAATTGGCGCAACGCTGCCCAGCCACATTATTGAAAAATTCGATACTCCAAGGCAAACCATATTTATGTGGGGCAGTGAATTTTGATGTGGAGTGCATTGAATATTCTGCTTGTGCCGGTGCTCCAATAGGATTGCCACTTTATGGTGTCACTACCGGTGCATCGTCCACCATACGGCTATCAACAGTGCCTGGCCTTATGGGTGGAGGCCGCTGGTACCAAGTGCGTTGGAAGCCAAACTTCGCTTATGGGCCGGGCAATTACGGCAGTGCTCATATCATTTTTGTAGGGGGCAGCGCAATGGGTGCAGACACTTTTTCTGAAAATGAAGATGCAGCTAAAATGGATTTAGAAAACAGTATGGAAGCATCGCTTTATCCCAATCCAAACAATGGCGAAATGATGAACATAAACATTGTTGGTATGGAGAGCGAAATTGTTTTTGTGCGCATCATGGACAGCTTAGGCAAACTGGTTTACAACACCAAATATGTGTTTGAAGGCTCGCTGAATACTGTGGTTGTGTTCGAGCAACAACTGCCCGGAGGCTTGTACATGGTGGAGTTTGTGCTTGGCCAAAAGGTAATAACACAGCGCATGATGGTGCAGCGATAGTTTTCAAAAATTGATTAAAACTAAAACAGAAAAAATCCTCACTACACGTGCGTAGTGGGGATTTTTTTTGTGAGACTTTTTATTTTGCACTGAGAGCTAGCCCACATTGAGCAATCTAAAGTCGAAGTATCATCTGTTGCTGGATGTGGCGGGTGATCAGTTTTGGTTTGTGTACTACAGATTTTATTTTTGCTCCGAAGGAGCACCCTGTTTTTAGAATAATTAAAACCATATTGTTTAGCTCCGTAGGAGCGACCTGTTTGTGGCGGTTTATTCAATCCATTTGAAACAAATATTTTTCATCATT
>JAYSWI010000327.1:0-1802 GCA_043718125.1 Flavobacteriales bacterium | reverse complement strand
TTGCAGATTTCACAGTGAGAAGAAGATTGATGAGCATAAAAGGTGTGTCGCAAGTGATACCCATTGGAGGTGAGCGCATGCAGTATCAAGTGCTTATTTCCACGCAAAAGCTGCAACAATTTCATCTCTCTATTGATGCCCTTGATGAGGCATTGCAACAAGCCAATCAAAACACTACGGGTGGTTTTTTTGATAGATATGGCAGCGAAGTTCTTATACGCACCATTGGTCGTGTGAAGAACAAAGCTGATTTGCTAAACACCGTCATTTCTAACCGCGAAGGAATGCCTGTGATGCTTTATCAAGTAGCGGAAGTGCGCGAGGGTGCTGCGCAAAAGAGAGGCGATGCAGGCATCAATGGCAAGGCAGCAGTGATAGTGACAGTAGAAAAACAACCCGGTGCGAACACAGTTGATTTGACAGATGAAGTAGTGAAAGCATGTGAAGAGTTGAAGACCGCTCTGCCTCCTGACGTAACGATAAATCCATACATTTTTCAGCAGAAAAATTTTATTGTAAACTCCATTGGCAATGTGGAAGAAGCCTTGAAATATGGTTTTATACTGGTGGTGATTGTGTTGTTTTTGTTCCTGCTCAATTTCAGAACCACCATCATCACACTCACAGCCATTCCTTTGTCCATGCTGATTACAGCACTTGTGTTCAAAGGCTTTGACATCTCTATCAACACACTTACGCTGGGCGGCCTTGCTATAGCCATTGGCGAATTGGTGGATGATGCGATAGTGGATGTAGAAAATGTTTTCAGGCGCTTGCGCGAAGGGCGGGAACGTGTGTTGGCAGCCCCCTCTCCTTTGGAGAGGGCCGGGGTGAGGTTAAAAATCATTTATGAGGCAAGCAGCGAAGTGCGCAACTCCATTGTGTACGCTACCATTATTGTGGTGCTTGTTTTCATTCCGCTTTTTTATCTGCAAGGCATCGAAGGCCGAATTTTTATGCCACTTGGTATCGCTTATATCACCAGCATTGTTGCGTCCCTTGCAGTTTCATTAACCGTTACACCAGCATTGTGCAGTTATCTTTTAGGAACAAAAACGATAAGTAAAAAGCATGACGAAAGTGCATTGGTTCATTTTCTCAAAAGGCAAGACACGCGCTTGCTTCAATACGCACTTGCACGACCACGATTGATAATTGCGGGAGCAGCCATTCTTGTGGCAGGTGCTGTTGCAGTAGTTCCATTTTTTGGTAGCGAGTTTCTTCCTGCATTCAATGAGGGTTCATTCACCATCAATCTTTATGCACCACCCGGCACTTCACTGGAAGAAAGCAATCGCATGGGCCGCATGGCCGAAGAACTGATGATGCAGGTGCCAGAGGTAGCTTATGCCAGCCGCAGAACAGGCCGTGCAGAATTGGATGAACATGTGGAGCCTGTAAGCAATTCCGAAATAGATGTGGAACTGAAGCAAGACATAGAGCGAAGCCGCGATGAAATAATCAAAGACATTCGTTCGAAATTGAAAATATTGAAAGGCGCAAGTGTCACTGTTGGCCAACCCATTTCGCACCGCATCGAACATTTGTTGAGTGGTGTCCGTGCACAAGTGGCCATAAAACTATTTGGCAGCGATTTGCAAATGCTTCGCAGCAAAGCAGCAGAAATTTCATCGGTGATAGGCAACGTGGAAGGCGCAGTGGACGTGCAAGTGGAAAAGCAAGTGATGGTGCCACAACTCCTCATACACATCAACCGCGATGCACTTGTGCGCTATGGATTGCAGTCGGGCAAAGTGGCCGAGGACTTAGAAATATTTTACAACGGAAAAGTGACAGGCCAG
>JAYSWI010000326.1:0-5146 GCA_043718125.1 Flavobacteriales bacterium | reverse complement strand
TAAGAAGTTGCGATTGGTTTTGCAGGCACATTTGCTTTTGCACTTGCAGTTGTTTCGGAAGAATTAGATAAGCCATCAGGAAGAGGTGTGACTTTTATTTCTAATTCATCTTTTTTGGTTGCTGGTTCTGCCACATTTGATTTGTTTTCAGCATTAACTGGCTGCTCAATAAGCGCACCCTCAGTATTGTAATAAGCATTTACTGTTTTTTTATCGTAAACTACATTTTTGTCCCAGGGCTGTTTTGCAACTATTGGATCGGTTACTGTTTTTTCAACTGCGGTTTTTTCTGCTGTATCGCTATTAGTGATTTGTGCTTTTGTGTCTGCTATAGTTTCAATGGAGGAAGGTGTTGTTACATTTTCCGCAGTTACTTCTTCTTTCGCCACAGAATTGGAGCTTTGCATTTCCGCTTCAGACTTTTCCTTCATACTAGTCACTTCTGCAAGTCGGGTTTGTTCTGCAAGTCTTGCGTCTTCTTCTGTTTTCAAAGTGGCCAGCAATTCAGCATCGGGTGATTTACCGGATCTCATATTGGTCAATTGTTGATCATCATAAGTCAACATCATGTCAATATTTTCATTGATGTTTTGAATTTGTTGGAGTTGATCGATTGCCAAAGATTCTTTTGCAAATGCTTCTCTATAAAAATCTGCACGTTCAATGTCATCTTGTTTGCTTGGGGCTATTTCTCTCAGAGTTGCAGCTTCTTGCATATTTGATTTCGCCTGGCGTTCCAGATTTGTAATCTCATCACGGAGCATTGCGCGGCCATCAATTTTTTCTTGATTGGCGATGGTCATTTCATCTGATTTTCTTTTTTCTTGCTCATATTCTTCCTGCGCCATGATGGCTATTGCACTGGAATTATCAATTTCAATGAGAGATCTACGTAAGTACAATTGCTCTGCACGATAATCTAGTTTGCGCAGTTTCGCTTCACCTTTTTCATTTTCCATTTCTGCTTCAACCAAGAAAATTTCATCGTTGATGCTTTGTATTTTATCGCGATGTCTTAGTTCAGTATTGGCTTTGGTATGCTGAGCCACTATTTCTTCAAACGACCCGCTTTCATAGGCGAAAATGGATTCCGGTTGTTCGCGCACTTTGAAGATTTTTTCAGTCTTCTCGGTATCCATTTGAGCTTGGGTTTTTTGTGGATCACCTTCATTAACAACAGGAGAATCCAAATCCCAAACCTTTTCATTTTTCACTATTGCTTCTTCCAGCGAAATGGAAGGATTTGGCTTGGTAACGAGATTAGTATTCACTGCAACATTGGTATTGTCCATTTTGGGATCGGCAGTGGCGGCAGTCAAGCTCAAGTCATTTCTGTAGTTATCCAGCTTCTTTTCGGCAGTTGTTTTTTCTAAAGCAATATCAGCAAGTTGCATTGATAAGGCATTTACTTCATTGCTATCGCTGGTGCTGTTTAGCTTTGATTGTTTTTCTTTTTCTACTTCTTCAAGCGCTGTGATGTATGATTCTGTAATTGAAATTTGCTCCTGAAGTTTGCCAGCGAAAATTGCATCGCTTTCAATTATGGATTTATTTTCGGTTTCGTAAGCTGCTTTGTAAAGGTTCACATCCGAGGTTTCATTACTCAATTGTTTGATTGCGGTTTCATATTGTTGGTCACGCATGGCCATCGCGTTTAGCGCATTGCTATCCGTTTCCAATGCTGCTTGCTGTGCATTGTTGTATCTGGCCACCAACAATTTGTCAAGTGTGTTTTGTTTGTATTTGATTATCTGAATGGTGTGGTCTATCTCACTTCCTTTCGAATTATTGATGCTCGTAATTTGTTCGTTGTAACTGGGTTCAACAGAAATGTATGTGGCTCTTAAGCCCTCAGTATTTGTGGATGATGTAACAATTGGACTAGCAATCATTTCATTTTGCAAATTGGTTCTCAAAGCAATCAAAGCATTGAGGTCTTGCTGCTCCGTTGGGTTCAAAGTACTGGCATTTTTCTTTGCCTCGAGTTCACGAATGCTTGCATTAGTTTCTGCCATACTGCTTGCAGCAAACATGTGCTTTGTAGAAGGTGAGCTAGATTTGGTTTTTAGAATGGTATAGTCGCTTTTTATGATCAAAGCATCGCGCGATTTTACTTGAACATTGGTCGCAGCTGCGGAAGAATTATTTACATAAGTATTGGAACTCGCATCTGTGATTAGTGCCAACATCTGTGGATCTTTTACCTCCAACACGTTCATGCGCTCATCCATTTGACTTAGCTTCATTGCCATTGCCGTTTTATCCGTGTCGGTCAATGTTGTGCACTCGTTTTCAGCCAAACCAAGGGTGGTATTCGCACTTAGGTTCTGAAACATATTTGCATTGGAATAAAAATCTTTTGCTTCTTCTCCCAATTTGTTGGTTTTTGTATCTTGGTTTACAATGTCACGTCTTGCAACATCCAATTGCGATTGGATGTTTACATAATTTGTTTCTGCCGCTTCCTTGTCCTTTTTCTTGGTAGCGGATTTTTTCTGGTCATCAGCCAATTTCAATTGAGTTACTAAATCCTTTTCATCGGATCTCAGCAGTGTTAACTTTTGTTCGGCCTTATGCTGCTCTGATTCTTTTGCTTTTGCTTTTGCAAGCATCTCGGAAAGTGGTGTGCCGCTATTGTCACTTTTAATATCCGATTGTCTTTGTCTTTCTTTTTGCAAACCTTGCAAAGCAGCATCGAAATTTTGAGTGGACTCTGCTTGTTTCAAGAAGGTGGATTCACCTTGCAAAACGACTGCTCTTTCTGATTCTGATTCTTTGTACTGCTTCACCGCATCAGCAGCCACTATAGCAGATTGCGCTTCTTTTTGCAATGCTTTTGCAGCGTCTATTAGAGCAATGGATTCACGTAGTTTATTCACATCATCTTGTGTTGCATAAGTGCTTGTTTGACTGCGTAAAAGTTCTGCCTTCTTCAACGAAGCCTCCGCTTCATTTAATTTCTTCTGAGCGAATGAATAAGCATTTGCATATTTCTTGTCGCTTTCATTTACAAAATTATTAATGTCAGCAATGTCCTTTTCAATTGATTTTACAACAGATTGAACTGTTGTGCCATCTGCGAAACCTGCAATAATGGGTGCATTTGCAATGGTTTTTTCAACCGAAGAAATGTTTGACTCAGTAGTTGATATTGGGCTTGAGGATGAAGATAAATTATCGGGTGTCGTGTTTACATCGAGTCCCGCTTTTTTGCGCAGCATATCGGCTGCAAGTGCAGACAAGTCTTCATTTAATGGAGTTTCGAAATAATTGGTCACAATCAATTTGTCCTTGCCCGCCTCGCTTATCAAACGCATTTCTTGCCTCAGTGCAACAGGCTTATCAAACTTCGGCACATTCACTTTTATTTCATGTACCGTTGCACTATTCTCAGTCAATACCTTAAAAGTATATTCTCCGGCACCTGGCACATAAAGCACATAATTACCATTGCCGGTATTGGTGTTGGCTTCCATTACAGCGCGCCCACTCATCTGCTCAGTTATTTTTACAGCAGCCTTTTTATGCTCCGGGTTTATTTCAGAAATGAATTCACCTTTCAAATAAATAATTTGAAGAGGAGTAGTTTCAACCAACACATTATAGACATGCAAATGCTTTTGATCACTCGTTCTGCCACTTGCGAAATAGGCTCTTTTATTTAATGAGTCTGCTATAAAGAAGATGTCATCATCAGGCGTATTTATTGCAAAATCAAGATTGATAGCAGGGCCAAATTGTCCTGTTTTGGAATCAAGCTCACATTTGAAAATATCGTAACCACCCATACTGTTGTGGCCTTTGCTCGCGAAGTATAAAGTTTTTCCATCGCTATGCATGAAGCAATAGTCTTCATCATACTTTGTGTTTACATCGCCTTTTAGTGCAACGGGTTCCGAAAATTTTCCATCAGGAAGTATTTGTGCCTTGTATATATCCTTACCGGTTTTGCCCTCCTTGCCATAAGAACTGAAATAAATAGTGGTGCCACTACCTGGAAAATGAATAACGCCAGGTTCTGTTGCTTTTTGATCGAGCTTGGTTTTTAATTCCTCGGGAACAGTTAGGATTTTGCCGCCTATTTTTTCAAGATTGAAATATCGAAAAAAGCTTTCTCTATCGGCCTCGGTTTTATTGATAACAGTGATGTCTTTTATGTTGGCCAACAAATTTGAACCATAGATGCAGGTTTCAATTTCGCGCTGTGCATCGGTTTTTGCCGACACTTTTGGATCGGCCTTTCTTAAGAAAGATTCATAACTCTGTATGGATTCTCTAAATTGATAATTGAGGTGATATGCTTTGCCCAAATAGTACCAAGCCATTGGGTCTTCAACGCCTTTCAGTGTCGCAATGGTCAGGAATTTTACGGCTTTGGTTTTGTCCGCTTCGCTATAAATAGCGCATGCTCCAAACTTGTAATTGTAGTCTGGATGGTTGGGATAAAGCGAAACCAATTGAGAAAACATTGGGAATGCCTTGAGGTATTCACCTTTATTGAAAAAAGTGTTGGCTTCTTTTTCAAGCTGCTGCTCAGTGCCTTTCTGTGAGAAGGCAGTGTGGGCAACAAACATGGCCCATAGGGCAATGACCAGTTTTGTTGTGCTTTTCATTCGCTTAGAGTGTCAAATTTAGACTTTGTTTTTAAAGTTTGGTGACTTAAAGTCACATTAGCTTATTGATACATTACTTGCTTGTGATGGTTCACACTTTCAAGTATGCCCTCTAACGTGGTCATAGTTTGATGGGTTACAAAATGAGGCTGTTTTCTTCTAGCAGTTAAGATTTTCGCTTTGGATATCGACTATTCCATTGAGAATATGTTGCGGGTTTCAACCGAAGATTTGGTTTATCACTACTGTAAAAAAATTGAGAATTATTTCGTAATCAACTACTAAAATAAAAAGTATTCCAAACAAAGCCCCCCATATATGGGCATCATGTGCGATGTTGGTTTTCCCGCTTCTGCTCATTAAATGTTCAATAGCGAAAAAAACCGCAATGCCCAAATAAGCAGGCATGGGAATGGCCATGAAGAAAAGTATCTCGCTAGTTGGGCTGATAAACATGGCTACCATCATCATTGCACTTACTGCCCCACTTGCCCCAACGCTATTGTAGCTGGGATTGTCTCCATGCTTCCTCA
>JAYSWI010000325.1:0-5148 GCA_043718125.1 Flavobacteriales bacterium | reverse complement strand
TACTTGGCAAGGCACCACAAGTGATCATTGCCATAGTATCAAGACAAAATGTGGTTGTTTTTTCATGAAAATTTGCTTGACATTGAGATGGTGCATCTTGAACAAACAAAAAGGCGGTCAATATTTTAACTGTTGTTTTCATCTTGTTGAATTTTTAGTTGTCATAGGTTTTATTCATGTTACTTTCGAAATAATTAACGAAACAAATATTCAGTTTTTTTGAAAGCCAATACAAGAGTGAAAACACCCATTTTGATACCGTTAAAACACCCCCCCTTTCATTTTAATTGAAAAAAGGAAATTTGCAAACTGACGAACCATATAATTACTATCTGATTCCGGGTATGGGAGCAGATGAAAGGCTGTACACACATTTCAATTTGCCCAATGGTATCATTCATAAATTGAAATGGTGGCCACATGAAGGCAGCAGTACATTGAAGGAATACGCGCATCTTCTTGCGCAAAGGATAGAAACCAAAAACAACATCATTATAGGCAGCAGCATGGGCGGAATGGTGGCGAGTGAATTATCACATATTCTAAAACCAATTGCTACCATTTTTATTTCGGCCCCTACCGGCAGGCATCAGTTTCCATCAAGTCTCAAATTCTTAGATAGATTGGGTGTGCATAGAATTCTTTCCCCTGTGCAAATTTCGAAAATGACGTCCTTGACCAAATTATTTATGGACTTGAAGAATAAGGAACAACACGATCTCTTTTTTGATATGCTGAAAGGAAATGGTAAGGAGTTTCTTCATTTTTCAGTAGGTGCCGTTTTGGGTTGGGACAATGTTGCGGAACCGTATGGAGAGTTCATTCAGATTATAGGTAGCGAGGACAAACTTTTCAAGAAGGAGCGGATTCCCAACGCAATAGTGGTAGAAGGAGGTGGGCATTTCACTGCTTATGAAAAAGCCGCAGAAGTTTGCCAAATCATTGAAGCATACATTTCCGAAAGGAAAATGAAGTCACAATGAAACGATGTGAAATTTTTTGCGTAGAACGTGTCAAAAAATTTACATCCATTACCATGAAAGTACTTATTACTGTTGTTGCTCTATTTCAACTTTCAGCATTATCAGCTCAATTCAAAGCACCAGAATTTCGTGTTGTTTTATACAGTGGCGAAATTCTAGACGGAAGCCAAATCAGTTATCAATCTGCTCTGCTAAGGCCTGCCGTTTTCTTATTGGACAATCAAGAATTTGTTAGTCATGATGTCGGGTTTTTTCAGAATGCTCATGGATACTTTGCCAATCTTGGTAAAATTCATGGTGAGAATACTGAGCGTTACGCTATGCGAATCAAAAAAGGAAAAATGAATTTGTATGAAGAAATTGATATTTCGGTTTATGGCGAGCAAGAATTGGCAACCTTGGATGAATCGGGACAAAAAGTGAAGGATCCCATGTTGGCTTCTGGTGAGTCATTCAATTATTACAATATGAACAACACGCCAATGCGCGAAGCACGATATGACAATTTGAAAGTAGATATCGGGGACAACGCTAACAGCGCATTGCATTTGAAAAAATATAGGAACTACCGTTGGCTACAATGGTCAATGCTGGGCGCTGGTTCGGGTGTTATCGCTTATGAAATAATAAGAAATTCGGGCAGTGCAATTCGCTTAAATCCATTTATGGCATTTGGAATTGTGATTGGTGGCAGCAGCTACTTCTTGGAAGCTCCTAAGGACGATGAATTGTGGTTGGCCGCTGACGAATACAACAAGGACTTACCGGCCACTGCCAACAATCCGCATTAAGGTTTCTATTTTTTGTAAATGTCGAATTTCAAAGAAAAAATATTGCTGTAAAGCACATCGCTTACGTTGCCAATATCGGACAATGCGTAATCTAATTGTATTTTTTTAATTCGTAATCCTAGACCAAGATTGGGTTGTACTGTTAAGGTTTTAGCACCATCAAAATTGGTAACTCGCTGCACATTGCCGCATCCAAGTCGTAAGAATATCACTTTGTCGTAGGACACTTCAATTCCCAAATTTGGATCTATGCTGAATGGGTTGGATGATATCAGGGTATTCCTTCTACCATCGGTAGTAATTATTGCATTACACTCTGCAAGTATGCTCACTTTTTTTATTTTAAAATCTCGAGCACCACCAAGTATTAGTTGAGGCAATGCTACCTCCAACCCATTTTGAGGCAAATCGTTACCAGTGGCAATAAATGTTTGCTTTGTTTTTTCATCTAAAGTAAATGACCAAGCATTGAATGTGGATGTGATGTCTTTTGCCATAGCTCCAAAATGCCAATGACCAGCATCCAATTGCGCTCCAACATCAAACCCGAATCCCCAGCTCGATCCGAAATTTCCTACTTGACGATGAATAATTTTTGCATTCAAGCCCCATCGAAATCGTTTTGTAAGTTCAGTTGGATCTTGGACATCAACGGATGAAGCATTCAGTGCACGTTTTCTTGGAAAACCATTTCTACCATAAGAAAAAATAAAAGCATAATCCACTGCGCTGAATGTGGTGATGCGATCGTAATTGATATTGCCACCGGCATCGATTAGGTCAGTTGTATTGGGTATGTCATCCACCCCAAAACGAACAAACGATATGCTAGCAGCACTGCTACTATCAATAGATTTTCCGATAGCTGCGTAATCATATTTTGCGATGCCAGCGAAATATTCAGAGTGCATTGCAGCTACCTGCAAGTCGCTGGCAATGCGCGTTAATCCTGCGGGATTCCAAAATCCACTTGTTACATCACTCACGGTAGCAACTTGTGCCAGCGACATTCCAAGTGCTCGCGCACCTACCCCAATATTCAAAAATTCGTTGACATATTTGGGAGTTTTGTCATCCTCTACAATGGGTGTAGATGCGCTTTGGGCGTTAATTGTATTGAAACTTATGGTTGAAATAAGTAAAAGCAATAGTTGTTGAATTGCGGTAGCAAGGGACTTCATTGGGGATAAAAATAATGGGACTTGCGACTAACTAAGATTTAGCTGTGATATTGCCTTCACTATGTCTTTTGATTTTAATGATTCTGGAATAATTGTGTTTTTAACTCCGTTTTTTTCTAACTCTATTTGTGTACTTCTGCCAAATGAAATCACCCTTTGGACAGAGTTTATTTTATTTAGTTTTAAAAAAGAACGCGCATTGGATGGGCTTGTGAAAATCAATATATCGGCTGAAGCAATTTTCTTAGGGTGTTCTATTGTTTGATAACACACGAGGTCTATTACCAGCTCTGAATTCAGCGATTGCTGAATGGTTCTCAAACTGATGTTTGACTGTGGAAACAACACGGTACTACCTTTCGCTATTGCTAGAAACTGCTGGATGACCTCATCAATATTGTTGGATTTTCCTTCAAAATCACAACGCGAAAAATTCTGAATTTCTTTTGCTGTTGCTTTTCCTATAGCGGCCATTTTTTGATTTTGAATCAACGGTTGCTGACGAAAAAAAAATTGAACAGCAGCCCCGGAAGAAAAAAAAATCCAATCTGAAATCGCAATTGGATGAGGGTAAATAACTGGTTGCAATTCTATCATTGGCGCATCAATGATGCGAATGTCCATGACTTCTATGGCTAAGCGCAATTCATCTTCACTTTGTAATGTGCGCGATATAAAAAGTGTAGCACTCACTTATTTATTTCAAGCAAGATGTTTTCAATCAAAATATTCGGATCAGTATGGTGCATAGCAAATTTTGATAATGGCGATCGTTCATCTTTTGCTATTGCCACATGCGCTTCAAAAAAATCGCCTGATTTTTCTACAAAAACTCCCAGTGGCAAGTGACATCCTCCATGAAGCCGATGAAGCACGCTTCGTTCCACATAAATATTTTGTTGAATGCTCTCGTTGTTTAAGGCTGACAAGAGTGCAATCAAAGCACTGTCATCACTGCGACACTGGATAGCAAGAACACCCTGAGCGGGAGCCGGAATAAAGTCATACACCGAAAGAATTGTTGCTTTCAAATCACTGATGTCAAGTTGCAATCTGTCCACACCTGCTTTAGCAAGTAGAATTGCATCGAAATGTTTATCCCGCAATTTCTGAATGCGCGTTGGAACATTGCCTCGAATATTCGCCAGAATAATGTCTGGCCTGTAACTGTTCATTTGAGCCTTTCTTCTTGCAGATGAAGTACCCACAATCGCATTCTTCTTTAGGCAATATTTCTCATTACTGTCAACACATTCGTTTCTAATAAGTAAATATTCTGATGGATCTGCCCTGTCACTAACTGCCGCTACCACTAATCCTTTCGGTTGTTCTGTTTCAAGGTCTTTATGAGAGTGAACTGCCAAATCTATTTGGCCAGCCAGCAATGCCTCTTCAATTTCTTTAGTGAAAAATCCCTTGCCTTCTAATTTGTCCAGTGTGAGGTGTTGGAGCGTGTCACCTTGTGTTTTTATGACAACCAAATTGCAAATTACATTCAATTTTTCCAACTCGGATTTTACAAAATGTGCTTGCCATAGTGCCAAGTCACTGCCGCGCGTGCCAATAGAGATTTGCGTTTTTTTCAAAGTGAATGAACTTTTTGCGGGTTCAATTCTTAACTATTTCATTCATCAAAACCTCTCGCGCCATTTTCATAGGAATGCTGATGTATTTTTTTTCCATGTAAGCCATTATTTTCTCAATCACCTCGCGCGATTGCTCATCAAGTAGTTCCAAGTCTTTTGCAAACACACTACCTAAAGCAGTGTTTCGAATATTTTTCACTGCCTCTGGAATAGCTTGCATTGCAAGTTCTATTTGACGCTGCTGTACATTTTTGGCCAACATCGTTTTGCCTTGTTCAATGATGATTTCACATTCTTGCAAAGCTTTTTTTCGGTGTTCAATATTTTCAGATGCAATGATTTGAATTTGATTCATGCCAACATAATTGACATCAAAATTTTGATGTACCTCTGCGGCAACATCGGCTGGTAATGCTAGATCAATAATCAATTTTTTCTTTTGTTCATTCAAAAGCAAACGCTTATAGAGCAACGTATCCACAATAGGAAGCTCTGATGAGGTGCAAGTTATGAGTGCGTCAAAACCCAAATTGTAATTCTGAATATTTTCAAACGGAAAAGAATGCACACCAAAAGATGCCGCCAGTGCATTTGCCCTGCTATCGGT
>JAYSWI010000324.1:0-1803 GCA_043718125.1 Flavobacteriales bacterium | reverse complement strand
GAAGCATGATGGTGGCTTCCAATTCTTGGTCTTCGTTGTAGAAAGTAAAGATTTCAATTTCTTCTCCTTCTGCCAAATCTTTGTTGACGTCACGTTTAGGAAGAATAACAAAATTGCGCTCATCACCCAGCATATAGCCGTGGTGGTTGGAGTCGTAAACTGGAAGGGTTTGAATAGTACCCGGAATAATTTGCATGGGCGCAAGGTAAGAGCAATGCGGCAAAGAGCACAACAAACTACCTGATGTTCAAATTGAATCGCTGTTGTTGATCCAACCCGTAATACTCAATCGCGATTTTTTGGTAAGCAGCACTTCATGTTCTTTTTCGCTTAAGAAAATAGCAAGCGAACCGCCTTGAGGCATTATGTCATTGCTATTTCCATCATCGTTGTAGATGCGCAATTGGCCGCCATTTTCTTCCATCCAATTTTCATTTAGATAAAAAACAAAAGAGACAATGCGGTGTGAAACGCCCTTGTGCCTGTCCGTGTGGCGTTGGTAAAAAGTGCCTTCGGGATATTGGGTATAATGACATTCGAAGCTGCGAAGTCCGAGGTAGAAATTCCTATTCAACTCCGTCATCAATTCATGGAGCTTATCAAGGAAAATTTTTGTGTTTGGTTTTGCTTCTTCTTGTTCTATCCAGTGTATAAAATCACCACGTTGCGTATTGTCTATTTGAAAATTCTCGCCTTGACCAATGCCCGCTTTTTTGAATTGTTGGTTGTTGCGAATCACCTCCATTTCTGATCGTATGCCCTCAACTATTTCTTCGTTCAGAAAAGATTGAAAAACATAAAAACCTTCTGCTTCAAACTGCTGGAGGAACTCAATCATGAAGTACTTAACCGTTGTTTTATTCCTTAATCAATTTGGTGCGGTAAACCACTTTGTTCTCCACCACCACATCCACAGTGTATAGTCCATTGGCTATTTGTTCCAAATCTATGCTGCTTTGTTTTCCTGTGCATTTATGCAGTGCTATTATTTGTCCAATGGTGTTACGCAGCACCACATTCCACGTTTGTGGCCAAGTGTTTTTTAGTTCCACTTGCAATATATCAGTGGCCGGATTTGGAAAAATATTTGCGGTTGCAAAATCCAAATTGGGCGAACTCAAATTGGGTTGTGTGCCTATGGTGAAAACACCCGATGAAGGAAAATCTACAGTAGCTTCCAACACTGGCCCTTGAATCAAAAGTGGCACAAATTGAATATTTCCGCCTGCCACAAACTCATCGCCTTCCATGATGATAAGGCCAAGGTTTTGAAAATCCGTAAACTCACTTGTATTGATGCGTAAGGTGACTGTGCCCACATCGCCAGTTTCTGTGAAGCCCCACGTGCGCGCAGTTCGCGGTGAGAGTAGGGGATACAATTCGGAAATCATATCCATGCTTTGGTTATCAGTTCCAATAAGTAAATAATCGCCATCGCTGAGGGAAGCGGCATTCATAATTTTTATCACTTGCTTGCCTTGTGCTGCAAGGTGTTTGTCATAGTCATTTTCTTTTCCAATTCCTATTACATCCAGGTTTTGATCCGTGTGGTGGTACAAACTAACCGGGCCTAAATCGATACCGTATTTGGCGGCCATATAGTTGCTTACTATGCGGTGCTGACTGGTCATCAATCGCTGGCGGTAGAGGAAGTGTTCTGCAATTTTTCCTTTGCCAAATCTTTCATCATAGTCCCAACCGATGTGTATGTTATCAATTGGTGTGGTGTTGTTTCGCAAGCCAATATTTACACCGTTGTGTGGATAATAATTGTCGTCAAATACTTGCGACATGGTTTGATGA
>JAYSWI010000323.1:0-5162 GCA_043718125.1 Flavobacteriales bacterium | reverse complement strand
TTTACTGTAATCACTACGGAGCCGAAGTTGGGCAGTGTGAATTTGTAGTAGTCATTGCTGTCGTAAGTGCTATTAGCAAATTGAAGATAGCCTGATTGAGCAATACCTTCTTCCAGAAAATCGGCTTGTGCAAAGTTGTCGTTAGGCTCAGTTTCAGTAGCGATCATGGCCGATGTGGCATCAAACTGAAATGTATAATTCATTTCTGCATACCCTGAGATGCCCACATAGTAGTTGCCCGGAGCAAGGCAGGTGTATGCAAAATCCTGTGAAAGGGTTTCACCTATGTCCACAGTGAGGCCATTGGTACCTGATAGCTGGCCTTGTATGGTATTGTAAAAAACAAAATAACCATAAGTGCCATCTGCCACGATACCTGTGGCGGAGTAGGTGAGCACAACGGAAGAATAATTGTCTAGAGTGAATTGGTAGTAGTCGTAATTGTCCGTAGTTGGGTCGGTAAGAATATCACCGGACATGGTTTGATTTTCTACGAGCGCATTGGCTTGAATGAAATTGTCGTTGGGTTCAATTTCTATTTGAGCAAAGGCTGCAAAAGCGCAAACAATAAGCGGGAAGGAAGTGAGTATGTTTTTTTTCATTTTGATGAAGTATTGATTGAACAAAACTCCACCAACCAAAATGACTTTTTTCTCCCCAATTATGGGGGTGTCTAAGGTACAAATAGCGATTGTGGCTTGCTGATACCGAATGTGAGCAAAGGCCTTTGTCTCGCAACGATACCTCAGGGCGTGCAAAACAAAAAATATGATCTCAGATTTGATCTCATTACAAAACGTGGATGAATGCCGTTTTCAGAAAAAATTTTGACCCACTTATTAACTATTTAAACTAAATCGTAGCGATATGCCTGTCGAAATATTACTAGTGGGGAAAGAGGTAGAAATTTTCGGTTTGTTTATTTGGTGATCATAGAATACACGGATCAATAGTTTCTCACTCAACTGCATGTCTGCACTGCTCTTGATGCTCCACAAACGCTGACCTGCCGTTGGCTGACTTTGCTCCTCCACCATTTTTCTAATCAAAGTAATGTTGTCGCGCATGGTAAGGTCGCATCTAAAATTGATGGTGGTATTCTTCAGCATTTGAATCGGCAACTTGCTGCCCTTTTTTCTTCCAAATGGGTTGGGCACTTCGTTTATTTTATATCCAACACCTATTGTAATGCTGTTGCTTTTTGTTTCAGTAATTTGGTAATTGGTGAGGCCAAGTGCCACGGTGCGATCTTTTTTATATTCTACTTTTAATTGTGGTTCATTGTATTTGTCCTTCACTTTTTTCTTCTTAATCTTCAGTGTCATATCAAGGCCAATTGGAGTTATTTGTTCCGAAATATTTACAGTATTTATTTGTCTTTGTGAAATGTAGTTGCGATGAATACTTTGGTCCAAAGAGTCAGGCAAACCTGCGTCATTTTCGTGATAGTTGAGGTTGGATATATAGCTGGTGGTCAAGGTTGATTTGTAGCTACTGCGTACATTAAATTGCTTAAAATATTTCTTTATAGAGGGCAATTTTGAAAGCCCATCGTAGGTGACAGCCCAGTTTGGCTGAACCTTTGTTTTGAACACGTCCAAAGGCGATTCGTTCACAGGGCGATTGGTGTATGCAGCAACGAATGCTGGAATAACAACTTCTTGTGAAGTTGGCCCCCAGCCTTGATAATAGCCATTGGTCAAAGGAGAATTTTCATTGTAGTTCGCGCTGTTTAGTTTTTGTGAAATGAGCAAACGATTCTCAAGAAAATGCTGAAAAACGGGATTGTTCCAACCGTCATCTGGATTGTCCTTTTGGAATGCACTGCCCCATGAAATGACGGTGGCACTGAAGTTTCCGGTTTCCATAGGCGAGTCAAAAACATATTGATCCGACTGGTCGTCAAGGCGGAAGAAGCTGTTGTGGTTGCGGCCTTCGGTGCGGTTGGCGGTAAGGTCTATTTTAAAACTCTTTATTGGTTCAATACTTATTTTGTAATTCCAAGTTTCGCTAAACGTTTCGGTGTATTGCGTATTGAGCGTGGGCAAATGAATTAGCCAACCCTTATCTGCCGCTTGTGTTGCGTAATTATTCCCTGTTTCGTTGCCCCATATATCAGTGTTTTGTTGCCCTGCTACGAAGCCCCAACCAGGGCCTTCAAAGTTTTCATCCATGCCTAGCACTTTTGTTTTAAGCGCATAGCCTGGCAACTGCATTCCTTCGTTGCGGGTGTATGTGCCGCTCACGTTGCGCACCATCATTAGAAACCTCAAAGTACCATTCAAAATATTGAAGGGTTCTTTTTTCTCCTTTTCTTTTTCCTCGTCTTTGCCAAATCCATCCTTTGTTGTTGGGTCTTCTTTGCCTTTTGGTTTCTTGTCGTCCTTTTTGTCTTTCTTGCCTGCATTGATGTCTTTCAGTTTTGGCGACTTGTTGTAAAGTGTCTCTAAGTTTCCTTGCACGTTCAATTGCACTTGACGGGTGTTTTGTATGGTATGGCCCAATGAGTCTTGCGTGAACGGTGCTCTGTTCCATTGGTAGGTGGCCGCATAGCGTGCATCGCTGGTGATGAAGTCGATAAGCGGAAATTTGTCGAAGGGTAATTTGTAACTCAACGATGCATTCTGCCCAAAGGTGGTGGTGTTGCCCAGTTGCTGTATGTTTTGCACCACTGTGTCTTTGTAGTTCTGATACCATTCTGTGTTTTCTTTGTCTATCACCCCTCTTGGCTCGCCCACCAGTGCTATGTTGTTGGCGGAGTAGTCAAATTTCAAACTCTTGGTAATATCATATTTGGCGGTGTAGCCACGCAGCCAGTTCCAAGTTTTTTGGGCTTGTGTTTGAATGAGTATGTCGCTGTAAACACCTGTAAGCTCGAGCGTGTTATTTCTTATCCTGCTGGTCTCATAAGTGCGGTTCATCTCAGTATGAAATCCAACTGATTTTATACCAGTATAGAAATTAAATTCTTTCAACCACTTCAAATATTTAGAATCCTTAATGCCCGGAATTTTGGCAAAAGGTTTTACTTCTTTTGGCTTGTTTGCAAAGTCGTAATTGAAGCCGCCTTTGTATTGTTTGTTCCATCTAAAATCAATGTTGATGTCGCGGTGATATATCTCATTGTAGGCATAACTCACCGAGAAATTTTGTAGGTTGTAGAATTGTGGCTTCGTGTCCGAGCCTGCGCCACCACCACCTGGCGGAGTCATGCCTTTACCTCCTCCTTTTTCATCTTCACCTTTGGGTTTTTCGTCCTCGGGTTTCTTTTCCTTCTTTGGTGCTATGCGCACATTGGAGAAATTGATACTTCTTCGTTTGGTATAATCCTGCGATTTTTTCTTCAGTGGTTTACTCACATTGGGAAGATCGGACATCACCAAATCGGGTTGGAGCGGACTGTATTTTGGTGTGCTTACTTGCTCATTAAATCCTACGTACATGGGCAGGGTCACTCCCCACTTTTCAGGAAAAAATTTACCAAGTTGTAGGGTGGAATTAGCATCCAATCCAAGTTTGGTTTCTTGCTGCCGTTCTTGAACACGCTGTTCTATTTGTCCCCATCCGGGTGTGCTTATGTTGCCCGCTACGGCTATGGTTCCGAAGTCTGCCAATGTTGCATTCACGCGTGCTATAGCGGCCCAACCTCCTTTCTCATTAAAGTCGGACATGCGCAATTCGTTTACCCAAATGGTGGCACATTTTGGGTTGCCATCATCATTGGTTTCAAAAACATTGGCCGTCTTTAGCGGGTTGCGCACGCCTATCATCAAAATGGTCACATTGGCCAAGTTGGGATTGCCTTTCACCGTGAAACGGGTTTCATCTTTAAAAATGGAATATTCTAAAAGTGCCGAAAAGCTAGCTGGCCGCCCAGCTTTCAGGTCTTGTAATTCTTTCAGATTGATTTCGAAATTGTTGTTCTCAGGCCAAATCGCATCGTCATCGCTAGCGAACCAAGGGGTGAGATACATGGGTATCTCATACTCATAATAGTTTTGATCGAAATCTGAACCAAGTCTAATAAATACGGTAAGATCTTTATCCGTAAGGTCGGCCTCATTGCCTAATGCTTCTGCATGGCTAAACATTTTTAGTTTACCATATTGGCGCATATCAAAATTCACATTGCGATATGCTGCCCTTGAGTCACCATCTTCCAAATTACAAACTTGAAAGGACAAGGATTGTTCATTCAAACTACGCAAGTTGGAACTGGCCACATCTTGTTCGCGGATGATGCCTGGAGGTATTACATAAGCTACTGGTTCGCGCTCACCATTTTCTTCAATATTGACAGCCGAAATGTTGAATATGGTTGGCTCTAAGTCATTCGGTTCGCCTTCGTGTGGGGCCTCCATATTGCCAACAAATTTTCGCCATTCGCCACGCACCAACTCCAAGCGGGCAAAGCGCAAAGTGGTTTCTTCTTTCCATCCCTTCATATACATCCTGATGTATCTGATGGAGCGGAAGTCGGTGATGCCACCAACACGTTCTTCAAATTCTTTTACCGGAATTTTGAATTGATACCACCTCACATTGCGCTGCGTTCCATCGCCAACTGTGGGTATTGGAAATGGTTCAAATGTATCGGTGATATAATTGCTTCCTATGTTATTAGGACCCAAGTCGTTTGGCCGCAGACTCACTTTGTATTGAAAATAACTCTCAATGGTGTTGAGGGTCAAATCTTGGTTGATGTCTTCGCTGTTGGGCAAAGTGGTAGCTGCTATTGGATAGGTATCGGGCGTGGTGGTATTGGAGTTTCCCTCATAGCTATTGAAATTTTTGTAACGATCTATTGTGCTCAAGGATTGACCATCTGGATTTCCTTTTCTGAAATATTCGAAATCATCGGCTGATGGATCAGCGGTATATTTTGTATAGGCATCTGCACTTAAATAACCGTTTAAGTCGTTCAGCCAATCTGCAAAAAAACTTTGTTCCAATCCGCTGTTCATACCGTCAATGCCAATGTCTTGTGCGATATAATTGCCTGCGGAATTGTCGAAGGCGTTTACAACATTGAAATTTGACGTGGATGGAAATCGGCCCCAAACGCTTGAGGTATCATCCACTTCTAAATTATTGGTGGCGCTTGGAAAACCATTTTCATAGCTCCAATTGGCATCGCGCAACACGTCTTCCGACACGTTACC